>NZ_CDWRCL010000009.1:0-39996 GCF_977927575.1 Frankia sp. CcCS3 | reverse complement strand
GTCGTCCCGGTGGCAGCGGCGGCGGTGGCGGTGCGCCCGGTCGTCCCGCGGCCGGCGGCCGTGGCCGCGGTGGGACCACGGCGGGCGCTTTCGGCCCCGGTGGCCGTGGTCGCCCCGGTCGCCAGCGCAAGTCCAAGCGCGCGAAGCGGCAGGAATGGGAGAGCGGGCTCGAAGCGCCGCGCATGGGCGCGATGGTGCCCCGCGGCAACGGGCAGGCCATCCGGCTTCCGCGTGGCGCCTCGCTGGCCGATTTCGCCGACAAGATCGATGCGAACCCGGGCGCTCTGGTCCAGGTCGTGTTCACCCAGCTCGGCGAGATGGTCACCGCGACCCAGTCCTGCACCGACGAGACGCTGCAGCTGTTGGGCGTCACGCTCGGTTACGAGGTCCAGATCGTCAGTCCGGAGGACGAGGACAAGGAGCTCCTCGAGAGCTTCGACCTCTCCTTCGGCGGGGAGTACGGCGACGACGTCGAGCTCAGCTCCCGGCCGCCGGTCGTGACCGTTATGGGTCACGTCGATCATGGTAAGACGAAACTGCTGGACGCCATCCGCTCCACCGACGTGGTCGGGGGCGAGGCCGGTGGTATCACCCAGCACATCGGTGCCTACCAGGTGCGGGCCAAGGTCGACGGCGACGAGCGTCCGATCACCTTCATCGACACTCCGGGCCACGAGACCTTCACCGCCATGCGGGCCCGCGGTGCGCAGGTGACGGACATCGTGGTCCTGGTCGTGGCCGCCGACGACGGGGTGAAGCCGCAGACCATCGAGGCGCTGAACCACGCCCAGGCGGCCGGCGTCCCGGTCGTGGTGGCGGTCAACAAGGTCGACAAGGAGGGCGCCGACCCGGCCAAGGTACGGGGCCAGCTCACCGAGTACGGCCTGGTGGCGGAGGAGTACGGCGGCGACACGATGTTCGTCGACGTCTCCGCCCGCAACCGGACGAACATCGACGGCCTGCTCGAGGCGATCGTCCTGACCGCCGACGCCTCCCTGGACCTACGGGCTCCGACCGAGGTCGAGGCGCAGGGTGTCGCCATCGAAGGCCGGCTCGACCGGGGCCGGGGTCCGGTGGCGACCGTGCTGGTCCAGCGCGGCACGCTGAGGGTCGGTGACTCGGTCGTCGCCGGCGAGGCGTTCGGTCGGGTTCGGGCGATGCTCGACGAACACGGTGGTCAGGTGGTCGAGGCGGGCCCGGCCCGGCCCGTCCAGGTCCTGGGGTTCACCAGCGTTCCCGACGCCGGTGACAATTTCCTGGTGGTGCCCGAGGACCGAGTGGCCCGTCAGATCGCCGAACGTCGTCAGGCCCGCGAGCGTAACGCGGAGCTGGCGCTGAGCCGAGGCCGTCCGACATTGGAGACGATCCTCGAGCGGATGAAGGAGGGCGAGAAGACCCAGCTCAACCTCATCCTCAAGGGCGATGTGTCCGGTTCGGTCGAGGCGCTCGAGGACGCCCTACTCAAGATCGATGTCGGCGACGAGGTCGGTCTGCGGATCATCGACCGTGGGGTCGGTGCGATCACTGAGACCAACGTGATGCTGGCGTCGGCTTCCGACGCGGTCATCATCGGCTTCAACGTCCGGCCGCAGGGCAAGGCGACGGAGTTGGCCGACCGTGAGGGCGTCGAGGTCCGCTACTACTCGGTGATCTACCAGGCCATCGAGGACATCGAGAACGCCCTGAAGGGCATGCTCAAGCCCGTCTACGAGGAGGCGCAGCTCGGTACCGCCGAGGTCCGCGAGGTCTTCCGTGTGCCGCGGATCGGCAACGTGGCCGGCTGTCTGGTCCGTTCCGGCGTCATCCGGCGGAACACCAAGGCCAGGCTCATCCGCGACGGCGTCGTCGTGGCCGACAACCTCACGGTCGAGTCGCTCAAGCGTTTCAAGGACGACGCGACGGAGGTCCGCGAGGGCTACGAGTGCGGTATCGGTCTCGGGTCGTTCAACGACATCAAGATCGATGATGTGATCGAGACGTTCGAGCAACGGGAGGTTCCCCGCGCCTGAGCACGCCCGCGACCGGTGACGATCGAGCTGCCTGCTCGATCGTCACCGGCGGTGTGTGCCCGGCGGCGGGAGACGACCATGTGGATCGGAACCCTCAACCTTGATCTGCTGCTCGGTGACGTGCACTCGTTGAAGGAGAAACGGTCGGTGGTGCGGCCGATCGTGGCGGAGCTGCGTCGCCGTTTCGCCCTCAGCGTGGCCGAGACCGGCCATCATGATCTGTACCGGCGAGCCGAGATCGGGATGGCGGTCGTCGCCGCGGACCGGGCGCACTGCGTTGAGGTCCTCTGCTCCTGCGAGCAGCTGGTGGCCCAGCGACCGGACGTCGAGGTGCTCGCCGCGCGGGCGCGCTACTTCTCGGCGGACGACGCGGACGACGAACCGCATGCACCCGGCGAACCGCACGCACCCGGTGCATCTGCCGCGGTGAGCGTGCCGCCGACGGGACCGGCGAACAAGGAGGTGGACGGTGGCTGATCCGGCCCGGGCACGGCGGCTGGCCGTGCGTATCCGCGAGGTCGTGGCGTCCATGCTGGAGCGTGGCGTCAAGGATCCTCGACTCGGCATGGTGACCGTCACGGAGGTGCGGCTGACGCCGGATCTGGTCGACGCGACGGTCTTCTACACCGTCTACGGCGATGAGACGGCGCGGCAGGCGTCGGCCCAGGCGCTCGAATCCGCTCGGGGGCTGCTGCGCAGCCAGGTCGGCCGGGCCACGGGGGTGAAGGTGACCCCGACGCTCACCTTCGTTCATGACCGGCTTCCCGACGACGCCCAGCATCTGGAGAAGCTGATCAGCGTTGCCCGGGAACGCGACGCGTATCTGGCTGAGGTCCGTCGGGATGCTCGCCCGGCGGGCGACGACGATCCCTACCGCCGGCCGCGCTCCGCCACCGACGAGCCGGATGAGCCCGATGAGCTGGGCGAGCTGGATGAGGTGGGCGAGTACGGCGGGACGGCCCGGCAGGAGGGATGACGGGTACGGGCCCGGGACACCGCGGTGACAGGCACGAGACAGCTGCGATGGGACGAGACAGCGGCGATGGGAACTGACGATGAGCGATGCGACCGATCTCGTGGACCCGTCGGCGGCGCCGGTCAGCCGCTCCTGCCCGGGCGGTGCCGGTCCGACCGGTGATTTCCAGGCCGCGGTGACCGCACTGACCGGCGCGATCGACGCCGGTGACGACATCCTGCTGATCGCCCACGTGAACCCCGACGGGGACAGTCTCGGATCGGCGTTGGCGCTGGGGCTCGCGCTGCGGTCGCTGGGCGGAAGGCCGCGGGTATCCTTCGACGCCGATCCCTTCGTCGTTCCCCGGGTGCTTCGCTTCCTCGCCGGTCAGGATCTGTTGGTGGCTCCCGAGGCCGTCACCGGCCGGCCGGGTCTCGTGGTGACCCTGGACGCCGGCAGCCGGTCCCGGCTGGGCAGGCTCGCCAGCACCACGGCCGGTCGCCGGGTCCTGGTCGTCGACCACCATGCCTCCAACACCCGGTTCGGCGATCTCAACCTGGTCGACCCCGAGGTGGCCTCGACCAGCGCCATGGTCGTCGACCTCATCGATGCCCTGGGCGTGCGGCTCGACCGGGACATCGCGACAGCGATCTACACCGGTCTGGTGACCGACACGGGATCGTTCCGTTTCGCCGCGACGACACCGGCGGTGCACCAACTGGCCGCCCGGCTGCTGGCCACGGGCATCCGTCCCGACCTGATCAGCCGTGCCCTGTGGGACACCCACCGCTTCGGCTATCTCAAGCTACTCAGGGAGGTTCTCGACCGCGTCCGGCTGGAGCCCGAGTACGACCTCGTCTGGTCCTGGTGCAGCCAGGCCGATCTGCGCGCCGCGGGACTGGAGTACGACGAGATCGAGGGGCTCATCGACACGGTGCGCACCGTGTCGGAGGCCGAGGTCGCCCTTGTCTGCAAGCAGGATGGTGACGTCTGGAAGGTCTCGGCCCGTTCCAAGGGGGACGTCGACGTCGGCGCGGTCTGTACGGCTCTCGGTGGTGGCGGCCATCGCTTCGCCGCCGGATTCTCCCGCGGGACGACGCTCGACGAGCTGATGGGCGTGCTCCGGGACGCGCTGGCGCAGGCTCCGCGCCTGGGAGGCCCGGGGAACGCGGCCCGGAGCCCGCGGTGAGCACCCGGGGGGGATCCACCCGGGGACCCGCGCGGCCGGGGGGAGCCGCATCCCGCCGGGGATCCGGGACCGGTCCCGGGCCACAGGTCGACGGGCTCGTCGTCGTGGACAAGCCGGCCGGCTGGACGTCGCACGACGTCGTCGCCAGGGCGCGGCGCATTCTCGGGCAGCGCCGGATCGGCCACGCGGGCACCCTCGATCCGATGGCGACGGGTGTGCTGGTGCTGGGAGCCGGCCGGGGAACCCGCCTGCTCGGGCATCTCGCCCTCACCGGCAAGGCGTATGACGCCACGATCCGGCTCGGCCGGACTACCACGACCGACGACGCCGAGGGCGCGCCGGTCGAGGACCGTCCGGTGGACGTCGACGCCGACCGGCTCACCCGGGCCATGGCCGCCCTCACCGGGGTGCTCGACCAGGTTCCCGCCAGCGTGAGCGCGGTCAAGGTGGGCGGGGTACGCGCGTACGCCAGGGTCCGGGCCGGCGAGGTGGTCGATCTCGCCCCACGCCGGGTGACGGTCCACCGCTTCGACCTGCTGGCGCGGCGGGCCGCGGGCGATGGGGCGGTGGACCCGGCCGGAACCGATCTGGAGGTCACGGTCGGTTGCTCCAGCGGAACGTACGTGCGGGCGCTCGCCCGTGATCTCGGGGTGGCGTTGGACTGCGGGGCGCATCTGACCGCCCTGCGGCGCACCGCCGTTGGTCCCTTCGACTTGGCGGGCGCAGTGACTCTCGACACGTTCGCCGAGCTGGGGCCGCGGGCGGTCACGTCGCTGACCGACGCGGTCGCGGCTGGCTTCCCGCGCCGCGACGTGACGGCGGAGGCGGCGGCGGACGTGTCCCATGGCCGGCGCTTGCCCCCGGTAGGACGGCCGGGCACGTACGGCGTCTTCGGTCCCGACGGGACCGTGCTGGCCCTGGTCGAGGAGACTGAGCGTGCGGTCCGGTCGCTCGTCGTCTTCGCCCCGGTCTAGTCTGGCGGCACCCGGCCGGGGCTCGGCGGCCCGACAGCGCCCCACGAGAATGTCCTAGGCTTCGCACGTGCGAACGTGGCGAGGGGCGGAGAACACGCCTGTCGAGTGGCGGGGCGGGGTCGTCACGATTGGCTTCTTCGACGGGGTGCACCTCGGGCACCGGCAGATCATCGGCCGGGCGGTCCGGCTGGCGCGGGAACGCGGTGAGCGTTCGCTGGTGTTGACCTTCGACCCGCATCCCGGTGAGGTGCTGCGACCCGGCAGCCATCCCGCCCTGCTCACGACGCTGCGTTTCAAGGCCGAGCTGTTGGCCGGGACCGGGGTGGACGCGCTCTGCGTCGAGCCGTTCACGCTGGAGTTCAGCCGGGTCTCCCCGGCCGACTTCGTGCACGGGATACTGGTCGAGCGGCTGCGGGCGAGCGTGGTCGTGGTGGGGGAGAACTTCACCTACGGTCACCGGGCCGCCGGGACGCTCGCGACGCTGTCGGAGGCGGGCGCCCGGGAGGGATTCGAGGTCGACGGGGTCCGTCTCGTCCGCTCCGGCGAGCAGGTGCTCTCCTCGACGGCGATCCGTGCCCGGGTGGCCGAGGGCGACGTAGCGGCCGCGGCGGCCGCGCTGGACCGGCCGCACCGGGTCGAGGGTGTCGTCGTGCACGGCGACGCGCGTGGCCGCACCATCGGCTATCCTACGGCGAACATCCAGGTGACGCCCTGGGCCGCCGTTCCGGCGGACGGCGTGTACGCGGGCTTTGCCTGCTGGTCCGGCCGCCGCCAGCCCGCCGCCATCTCGATCGGCACGAATCCGACGTTCGAGGGACGCGACCGGCGCGTCGAAGCGTTCCTCCTGGACTTTGACGAGGATCTCTACGGCGAGTACATGGCCTACGAGTTCACCCATCGGCTGCGTCCGACCCTGCGCTTCGACTCGGTGGCCGAGCTCGTCACCCAGATGGCCGCGGATGTGGAGGCCACCCGCGCGGCAACCCTGCTCGTCTGAACTCGTCTGAACTCGGCTCACTCCGCCGGGGGCCGAGCGGTTCCCCTCGGGTTGATAGGCTTCCCGGTCAGGCGGGTGCGGTGTGTCCGGACCGGACGGCGATGATGCCGAGGTCCGGTGATCGGTCCGGGTGGGGAAGACCCCGGACGCGCGCCGTCCCGAAACAGAAGGAGAAGGTGGAGCGTGCCGCTCGCGAGCGACGTCAAGCAGAAGATCATGTCCGATTACGCCACCGTCGAGCGGGACACGGGCTCGCCTGAGGTGCAGGTCGCGATGCTGACTCGTCGGATCAGTGACCTGACCGAGCATCTCAAGGCGCATAAGCACGATCACCACAGCCGCCGCGGTCTGCTGCTGCTCGTCGGCCGTCGCCGACGGCTGCTGAACTACCTGGCGAAGACGGATATCAACCGATACCGCGCTCTGATCGAGCGACTCGGGCTACGGCGGTAGCGCGAAGAGGGAGCGGCCCGGGCGGGACGCTCCCTCTGACGCATTGGGGGTAGGTACCGAATGCGTCGAGCCGTCGGCGGAGTCGTCCGCTCGGCGGTGTGGAGGACCTGGCCGGGTCCATGGTGGTGCGAGCCGCCGGTCCTCGGTCGTGGTCGCCGGGATGGGTACGGGCACCGGACCCGGGGGCTTCGACTGAGCACCGGCATCCTCGTTGGCAGGGACCCGGCCGCAGAAGAGGATCGGCCGCGTGGATCCGGCCGAGGAAGAGGATGGAGTGGTTCGAGTGGACGACTCGACACATGCGGCCGAAGCGGTCATCGCGACCCCGGCCGGAGACCGGACGGTTCGGTTCGAGACCGGGCGTCTCGCCAAGCAGGCCGCCGGCTCGGCCGTCGCCTACCTGGGCGACACGATGGTGCTCTCGGCGACGACGGTTAGCAAGCAGCCCAAGGAACAGCTCGACTTCTTCCCGCTGACGGTGGATGTCGAGGAGCGGATGTACGCGGCCGGGCGCATCCCCGGCTCGTTCTTCCGGCGGGAGGGCCGCCCCAGCGAGGACGCGATCCTCACCTGCCGGCTCATCGACCGGCCGCTGCGGCCGTCGTTCGCCAAGGGGCTGCGCAACGAGATCCAGGTCGTGGCCACCGTGCTCGCCCTGGATCCCGACACCCTTTACGATGTGGTCGCCATCAACGCGGCCAGCGCGTCGACGACGCTGTCCGGCCTGCCCTTCACCGGGCCGATCGGCGCGACCCGGGTCGGGTTCGTCGATGGCGAGTGGATCGCCTTCCCGACCCATGCGGAGCTCGCTCGGGCGACCTTCGACATGGTCGTGGCCGGTCGGGTGATCGAGGACGGCTCGGACGTCGCGATCATGATGGTGGAGGCCGAGGCGACCCCGGGCACGGTCGAACTGCTCGCGCACGGCGCGCCGGCTCCCACCGAGGAGGTCGTGGCCGCGGGCCTCGAGGCGGCGAAGCCCGCCATCCGTGAGCTCTGCCGGGCCCAGAACGAGCTGGCCGCGCTCGCCGCGAAGCCCGCCCGGGAGTTCCCCGTCTTCATCGACCATCACGACGACGTGCTGGACGCGCTGTCCGCGGCAATCGGCGACGAGCTGTCCGCCGCGCTGCGCATCCCCGGCAAGGCTGAGCGCGAGAACGAGCTCGACCGGGCCCGCCAGCTCGCGGCCGAGAAGGTGGCCTCCCAGTTCGAGGGGCGGGAGAAGGAGATCGGCGCCGCCTACCGGGCACTGACCAAGAAGCTCGTCCGCTCCCGCATCGTGACCGAGGGCGTGCGCATCGACGGTCGCTCGACAACCGAGATCCGCGCGCTGTCAGCCGAGGTCGACTACATCCCGCGGGTACACGGCTCGGCGCTGTTCGAGCGGGGCGAGACGCAGATCCTCGGCGTCACGACCCTGGCCATGCTGCGCATGGAGCAGACGGTCGACACGCTCAACCCCGACCGCACCAAGCGGTACATGCACAACTACAACTTCCCGCCGTACTCCACCGGCGAGACCGGCCGCGTCGGTTCGCCGAAGCGCCGAGAGATCGGCCACGGGGCACTCGCCGAGCGGGCCCTGCTCCCGGTGCTGCCCAGCCGCGAGGAGTTCCCCTACGCGATCCGGCAGGTATCCGAGGCGCTGGGTTCGAACGGGTCGACGAGCATGGGCTCGGTGTGCGCGAGCACCCTGTCGCTGCTCAACGCCGGGGTACCGCTCAAGGCGCCGGTCGCCGGGATCGCGATGGGCCTCATCCACGCCGACGACTCCTACGTCACCCTGACCGACATCCTCGGGGCCGAGGACGCCTACGGGGACATGGACTTCAAGGTCGCCGGCACCCGGGACTTCGTCACCGCGCTCCAGCTCGACACCAAGCTCGACGGCATCCCGGCCTCGGTCCTCGCCGCGGCGCTCCAGCAGGCGCGCGGGGCGCGGCTCGCGATCCTTGACGTGATGGCCGAGGCCATCGGCAGCCCGGACGAGATGTCCGCTCACGCCCCGCGGGTCATCTCCGTCAAGATCCCGGTGGACAAGATCGGGGAGGTCATCGGACCCAAGGGTAAGATGATCAACCAGATCCAGGCGGACAGCGGTGCCGAGATCACCGTCGAGGACGACGGGACGATCTACATCGGCGCGGTGGACGGTCCGTCGGCGGAGTCCGCCCGGTCGGCGATCAACGCGATCGCCAACCCGCAGATGCCCGAGGTCGGCGAGCGTTATCTGGGGACGATTGTGAAGATCACCAATTTCGGGGCCTTCGTCTCGCTCACCCCGGGCCGGGACGGCCTGCTCCACGTCAGCAAGCTCAAGACACTCTCCGGCGGTAAGCGGGTGGAGAAGGTGGAGGACGTCCTGACGGTGGGTCAGAAGCTCCAGGTCGAGATCACCGAGATCGACAGCCGCGGGAAGATCAGCCTGTCCCCGATCGCCGAAGCCGCCGAAGCCGCCGAAGCCGCCGACGCGGCGGCCGCCGCCTCCTGACGGCCCGTCGTGTCCGACACTCCCACGCCCGACCTGACCTGCTCCGCGGGGACCGCCGGCGCGCCGCGGAACAAGCCGGTTCCCGGCTCCCGGGCCGCGCACCTGCTCGCTGGCGGGGTCGGTGGCGAATCGTTGCTGGACGGCGCGGTGCGCCGCACCGTGCTCCCCGGCGGTCTGCGGGTCATCACCGAGCGGGTCCCCGGGGTGCGCTCGGTCGCGATCGGCGTCTGGGTCGGGGTGGGCTCGCGCGACGAGACGCCGATGACCGCCGGATGCTCCCACTACCTGGAGCACCTGCTGTTCAAGGGCACGCCCAGCCGGGACGCGTTGATCATCAGCGCGTCGGTCGAGGCGGTCGGCGGGGACATCAACGCCTTCACCGGCAAGGAGTACACCTGCTACTACGCGCGGGTGCTCGACTCCGATCTCGCGATGGCCGTCGACGTCATCGCCGACATGGTCACCAACTCGCTGGTGACGGCCGACGACGTCGAGGCCGAGCGTGGCGTGATCCTGGAGGAGATCGCCATGTACGAGGACGACCCGGGTGACCTCGTCCATGACGTGTTCGCGGAGGCGATGCTCGGGTCGTCGGTGCTCGGCCGCCCGGTGCTCGGGACGACCGAGTCGATCGAGGGGCTGGGCCGGGAGACCATCGCGGACTACTACCGCTCCCGGTACATCCCGCCGGCGATGGTGGTCTCCATCGCCGGCAACCTGGCGCACGACCGGGCGCTGGCGCTGGTAGCCGAGGCGTTCGCCGACCGTCTGACAGTGAGCGCCGAGCCGTTCGAGGTACGTGGCGGATCGTACGACTACCCGCAGCCGCCCGGCATCGTCGTGACCGACCGGCCGACCGAGCAGGCGCATCTCGTGCTCGGCACTAGGGGACTGTCCCGGCACGATCCGCGCCGTTACACGCTCGGCGTGCTGTCGACGGCGCTAGGCGGTGGGATGAGCTCGCGGCTGTTCCAGGAGATCCGGGAGAAGCGGGGGCTGGCGTACTCGGTGGGTTCGTTCGCCTCCCACTTCGCCGACGCGGGCCTGTTCGGCGTCTATGCCGGATGCGCCCCCAAGCGTGCCGATATGGTCCTCGAGCTCGCCCGTGAGCAGGTACGCCAGATCGCCGAGCACGGGATCAGTGCCGAGGAACTCGACCGGGCCCGTGGGCAGAACCGCGGCTCGATGATTCTCGGCCTGGAGGACACCGGATCCCGGATGAGCCGCCTCGGCAAGAGCGAGCTCGTCCACGGTGAGGTCCTGCCGGTCGATGAGATCATCGCCCGGGTGGGCGCGGTCACCCTCGACGACGTCACCACGATCGCGCGGGAGCTGCTGGACCAGTCCTGGGCCCTGGGCGTTATCGGACCCTTCGACGACCACGACTTCAGCGCCGCCGTCGCCCGTTAGCGGCTCTCCTCCCGAGAGGTTCGAGGTTCACTGAATGTCCGACTCCGACTCCGACTCCGACTCCGACTCCCGCCCGGTAGCCGGTGCTGTCCCGGCAACCGGGATACCGGCAACAGGGATAGCAGTGGGGGTGCTCGGTGCACGGGGACGGATGGGGTCGACGGTGTGTGCTGCCGTCGAAGCCGCCGCCGACCTGGCGCTGGTCGCGGCCCTCGGCGTCGGCGATGACCGTGGTGCGCTCGCCGCGGCCGACGTCGTCGTCGACTTCACCACCCCGGACGCGGTGATGGACAACCTCCGCTGGTGTGTCCAGGCCGGCAAGCACGTCGTCGTCGGCACCACCGGCTTCGACGAGCCGCGGCTCGCGACCCTGCGTGGCTGGCTGGCCGCGGCACCGGGGGTCGGGGTGCTCGTCGCGCCGAACTTCGGGGTAGCCGCCGTGCTGATGATGACGTTCGCTGCCCGGGCCGCCCGGTTCTTCGACTCGGTGGAGATCGTCGAGTTGCACCATCCCGGCAAGGCCGACGCGCCAAGCGGCACCGCCCGGCGTACCGCGGAGCTGGTCGCCGCGGCGCGTACCACCGCCGGATTGCCGGTGGCCGGCCCGGACGCGACGACCGCCGCCCTCGACGGTGCCCGCGGCGCCCGGGTCGACGGCGTGCCGGTGCATGCCGTCCGCCTCGCCGGGCTCGTCGCGCATCAGGAGGTCCTGCTCGGGGGCGCGGGGGAGACCCTCACCCTGCGACATGATTCCTACGACCGCACCTCGTTCATGCCGGGGGTGCTGCTGAGCGTGCGGAAGGTCGGCGAGCGACCGGGACTCACGGTCGGTCTGGAGTCGCTGCTCGACCTGGACTAGCGCCGCGGGTACTTCGGGGCAGGTGTCTGCTGTCACCACGGGCCGCGAAAGATAGGTTTCCGGGTGTGGTCGGACACGTTGACCGTCGTTTCCCGGCGGGTACCCGTAGCATCTTCGGTATCGATCTTGGTACGACGTTCAGCTGCCTGGCCCGGGTGTCCGGTTCCGGCGAGCCGCAGATCGTGCCGTTGCCCGACGACGCGCGGACGCTGCCGAGCGTGGTGCTGTTCGTGGGGGCCGACGACTACATCACCGGGGAGACCGCGCGGCGGCTGGCCCGGGCGCGCCCCGACGACGTGTGCTCCCTGGTCAAGCGGCGGATGGGGGACGGGGACTGGCGCTTCGTCACCCGCGGCGCGGCCTGGTCGGCGCCGGCCGTCAGCGGTCTGATCCTCAAGGCGCTGGTCTCCGACGCCGCGCTCACCACCGGCGAGCCCGTCGAGGACGTCGTGATCACCGTTCCGGCCTACTTCGGGGACGAGGAGCGCCGCGCGACGGTGCTTGCCGGCGAGTACGCGGGGCTGAATGTCGTCGACGTCATCAACGAGCCGACCGCGGCGGCGCTGTCCTACGGCTTTGCCCGCTTCGAGATCGGTGCACGGCGTACGCTCGGTGGTCCGGGAATGGCGGCGGAGGAGGTCGCGCTCGTCTACGACCTGGGCGGCGGTACGTTCGACGTCACCGTGGTCGAGCTCGCCGACCGGCGGGTGTCGGTGGTGGCGATCGACGGTGACCATCAGCTGGGCGGTGCCGACTGGGACGAGAAGGTGGTGCTCTTCCTCTGCGACCGGTTCCTCGCGGCCCATCCCGGCGCCCGGGACCCGCTCGACGGCGGCGAGACCGCCCAGGCGCTCGCGCTCGCCGCCGAACGGGCCCGCCGGGAGCTGACCGACGTCGCATCGACGACGGTCCTGGTCGAGCACGCCGGGTTGTCCACCGAGGTCACGCTGACCCGCGACGAACTCGAACGGCTCACCGCCGGTCTGCTTGATCGGACGATCACCCTTACCCGGGTCGCGGTCGACGCCGCGCGGGCCCGAGGGGTGCGGGGGATCGACCGGATCCTGCTCGTCGGCGGCGCGGCGCGGATGCCGGCCGTGGCCAGGCGCCTCGCCGCCGAGTTCGCCGTGCCCGTCGAGTTGACCGATCCCGACCTCGCCGTGGCCCGCGGGGCCGCGATCTACGGGGAGAAGAAGGCGCTGGAACGCCTGGTGACCGCCGACCTGGTGACCCGCGGTCAGCTGGTTGACGGGGCTGCCGTGGACACCGCCGCCCCAGCGGACCTGGACGCGGCGTGCCGGCGGCTCGCGAGCGTCCTCGGCCTGCCCGCCCAGCGGGTGCGCCGCACCGTCGAGGTACAGGTCGTCAACGTTGTCTCGCGTGGTTTCGGGGTGTTGGCGTTGAACCGGTTCGGTGAACAGGGGGCAGTCTTCCTGGTGCACCGCAACGACCGGCTTCCGATCGCCGTCCGGCGCGCGTTCGGGACGGTGCGCAACGACCAGGACGCCGTCACCGTCTACGTCGTCGAACAGGCCGGTGGTGTCGAATCGGCGCGTATCGAGGACAACAAGGTCATTGCCGAGGCCGAGATCACGGGTATCCCGCCAGGTTTCCCGGCCGGCTCCCAGATTGAGATCATTTTCCGGATGGGTTTCGATGGGATCCTGGAGGTGACGGCGACGCATGAGGGTCTCGTCGACCGGCCGCTCACGGTACGGGTGGAGACCTCGGCCGCGTTGAGCCAGGCCGACGTCGCCCGTGAGCGGGAACAGGTGGCCCGGGCCCGCCGGGAGCGCGGCGGCCCGGGTGGTGCGCCGAGCGGATGGATCTGAGGGGCGCGGCGATGCGGTCCTTCGACTCCAACGACTACCGTCGCCGGGTCCTCGCCGTCGTGCACAGCCGGGGCGGGGCCGAGCACAGCGATCCCTTCGAGATCTACGACATCCCGCTCGACGAGGTGGACACCCTCGACGACGCCGCAATCGAGGCCAGGACCGCGGATGTCGGGGCGTTCTGGCAGCGCAGCCGGGACCACCCCCGCTACCGAGGAGTGATTATCGGTCTGCTGGGGCTGCACGCGGAGCTCGTCGCGGCACTGGCGACCCGTACCGCGCGCCTAGAGCTGCGGGATCGGGTCGCCGCCGCCCGGGACGACGAACGATTCGCCTCCCTGGACGCCGCGGTCGGGCGACTCGTCGCCCGGTTCGGTGGACTCCCGGAGGACAAGATCGTCGGTTTGCGGGCGCTGGCGGCATCCCAGGGGATCGACGACTCCGCGTTCACGCTGCGGATCCGGCGTCATCGGGCCCTGCCTGCCGGATCGCGGAGCTCCGCCACGGAGGCCTCGGCCGGCGCGATCCCCGCCGAGGTACTCGGCCAGGTCCGCGCAGATCTCGATGAACTGGGCCGGATCACCGGAAGCACCCCGCCCCGGAGCCTGTTCGACCTGATCGGCGTGCGGCCCGGCACCGGCCGGGCGGAGATCCGAGCGGTGCGTGATGCGGCGCTCGTCCGCAACCGGGCCCGTCGGCCGGACCGCCGGCGGGCACTGCTCGACGATTTCCTGGCCGCGGTCGGTGCGCTGCTGGTCGACGGCGAGCCGGACGCCTACCTCGATGCGCTCGCCGTGACGACGACCGAGCGGTTGCGCCCGCGGGTGGCCGCGGCCGTCCTTGTGGAGGACGTGCTGCTCCCCGTGGAGGCCGCGGCGCTGGTCGCCGAGGCGGAGGCGGACGGGCTTGACGCCGCCCGGGCGAGGGGGGTGGTCACCGCCCTCGCCCGGGAGCACAGGGTGCTCCCCTCCCCGTCCCCGTGGGCATCGCCGCCGACGACCTCCGGGCGTCCGGAGGCCGCACCGGACCGGCCGTCGGCGCCGCGCACCGCAGCCGACGAGCTTTCCGCCGCTTCGGACCTGCGGCTGGAGCACGACCGGCTACGGTGGACCTGGCCCGCGGGCTGCACGGAGATGATGCTCGCCTGGCGGGTGGACGCTCCGCCGGTCGGCGCGGATGATTCACAGGCACAGGTGCGTAAGGTGACCAACACCCGTTACGAGATCGACGGCGGAGTCCCGTTGCCGGCGACGCGACCCCTGTATGTGGCGCTCTTCGGTTGTCTTCGGGAGTCGGGACGGCTGGTTGTGGCGACCTTGGCGGCGCCCGGGGCACGGATCCGGCTGGATCCGGACGGTCCGGTGGCGTCGGCATCGGGCGGGGCGTCTAGGTGAGGGCCCGGTGGCTGGTGGCCGTGCTCGTCGCGGCGTGTGGCTTCTACCTCGGGCTGATCGGGTGGCGGGGAATCCAGTTGCTCGGCGACGATCGCTGGGCGGCCCGTGGACTCGGTCTCGGTGTCGTGCTGCTTCCGCTGATCGGCGCCGTCGTCATCCTGCGTGAGCTGCGTTTCGGCCGCGACACCGAGCGGCTTGCCCGGATGTTCGACGTAGCCGCGGATGCGACGGCTGACGTCGAGCCCGGCACCGCCCGCGGCTTCGACCCCGACCTCGACCTCGACCCCGGCGCCCGAGCCGACGAGCCGGTTCTCGTGCGCCGGCCGTCGGGCCGGATCGACCGCGCATCGCCCGACGCCGCGTTCGCCCAGCGTCGGGCGGAGGCCGAGGCGGCGCCGGGCGAATGGCGTCGCTGGTACCGGCTCGCGGTCTCCTATGGAGATGCCGGGGACACCCGCCGGGGACGCGCCGCGATGCGTCACGCGATCGCCCTCGAGCGGCACTTCCGCGGGTGACCGTGCCCCGTCCCCTGGCGGTGGATTGCTCATCCAATGCAGGTGGATCCGGCACGGCTATTGACATCTCCCGGAGGGAGCCGGGCACCCTCGGTGACAGGCAGTTATATCGTATTGACCGCGGCGAGGAGGGAGACTGAGCCGGGGTCGCGTACTAACGCGTCGATGACCTGTGTACGATGCCGCAGAGAGTCGGCGTTGTCGGCCATCAGACTACTGGGGGGTAGTGCGGTGTTCGTATCCTGTGGCCATTCGAGACGGGTCCGGCAGCGTCCATGCTGAGCGCCCCCGGCGGGTGAGCAGTCACTGATCTCCTGATCTCCGATCAATTTGATGCCCCTTTCCCCCGATCCTCCAACCTGGCCTCGCGGCGCGATCTGATCCGATGCGCCGCCTCCTTCGCATGGCTCAAGGGAGGCCGCCCGTCGTCGCCGGACTCCGGACAGCGATCGACGGGCACTCTCCGGGGTCCTCTGTATTCCAGATCCGGGAGCACACGACGTGCGTGCGATAGTGACCGGCGGCGCCGGTTTTCTGGGCAGTCATCTCTGTGAACGCCTACTGGGCGGCGGCTACGAGGTCATCTGTTTCGACAACTTCCTCACCGGCCGGCCGGAGAACGTGGAGCATCTGCTCGCCGATCCACGTTTCCGCCTGGTCAACCGGGATGTGAATGATTTTATTTATGTTTCCGGTCCGGTCGACGTCGTGTTGCACTTTGCATCCCCGGCATCTCCGGTGGATTACTACGAGCTGCCGATCGAGACACTCAAGGTCGGTTCGCTCGGTACCTTCCACGCCCTTGGCCTGGCGCGGCAGAAGAATGCTCGGTTCCTGCTCGCCTCGACCTCGGAGTCCTACGGCGATCCACAGGTAAATCCCCAGCCGGAAGGCTACTGGGGCAACGTGAACCCGGTCGGCCCACGCAGTGTGTACGACGAGGCCAAGCGATTCTCCGAGGCGGTGGCCATGGCCTATCGGCGCAAGCACGGCGTCGACACCGGTATTGTTCGCATCTTCAACACCTACGGCCCGCGGATGCGGGTCGACGACGGTCGCGCCATTCCGGCCTTCATCTCCCAGGCGCTGCGGGGCGAGCCCATCACGGTCGCCGGTGACGGAACCCAGACCCGGTCCATCTGTTATGTCGACGACCTGATCGACGGCATCGTCCGACTTCTGCACTCGGACCTGCCCGGGCCCGTGAACATTGGGAACCCGCACGAGATGTCGATCCTCGACACCGCGGTGCTCGTCCGTGACCTGTGCGGATCGACGGCGCCGATCACCTTCGTCCCGCGGCCCCAGGACGACCCTTCGGTACGCCAACCCGACATCACCCTCGCCCGGACCCTCCTGGGCTGGGAACCGAAGACGAGCCTGCATGACGGGCTCACCCGGACGATCTCCTGGTTCGCCGGCCAGCTCGCGGAGAGCCGTCAGGTCGCTTGACCGGCGTCAAGGTGTCCCCCCGGATACCGAGCTTTCCGGGGAGGTGGCTTTCTGTTTGCGGGGGGATGGCTCGCGATGGCCGGCACCACGCCGTGTGCACCGCCGTGTTACGTGAGATCGGTGGCATTGGTCCGCAACCCGCCGAGGATGTCAGCGCCACGTACCTGCCGTGCGCGCTCAGGTCGAGACGGGGCCTTCGCCGCCGATGCGTGGGCGAACGGCGACCGGCCCGGGATGTCCGCGGCAATGGTGACCCGAGAGTTCCCGTGGCCCCGCCACCTCCCGGACATATCTTCTTCCCGGGCATCTTCTTCCGGGACGTGGACCGCCGGCCCCGGGTGCCGTGCGCGCGGTTCTTGCCACCGGCCGTGCACTACCCGACGCTGGCGCTGTGACCGGACCGGGGCTCCTGCTCGCGCCGATCGCCTGGTTCACCGGGATCGCCGTCGTCCCCGGGATCGCCGAGGCCGCTACCAGGTCGGCGATGCACCAATCTGGGGATTATGTTCTGCTGTGCCTGATGTTCGCCGCCCAGTGCGGGCCCGTGCCCATCGCGGTGTTCGCTGCCCGAACGGCCGGGACCGCGCGGTCCAGCCGAAGGGCACCGGCGCGACGGGCGTGGTCGTGGTGCCGATCCCAGGTACGGATCCTAGCCGTCGTCGGGTTGATCCCGCTGCCGGGATCGGTTGTTCCGGGTCGGAATGGAGCACCTGTGGCGAGTTGTTTCAGTTGATCACGAAGAAGTGGATAACTGAGCTATGACGTCGACGAGTCGAGCCGAGACGGTCCTGGTGACCGGGGCTACGGGGTTCATCGGCTCCCATACTTGGGTGGACCTGCTCGCCGCGGGTCATCGGGTAGTGGGAGTGGACAACTTCGCCAACAGCTCACCACGGGTGCTGGGCAGGCTGCGTAAGGTGGTGGACGGCGACATCGACTTCGTGCGGCTCGATGTCCGTGACCGGGCGGCGCTCGGTGACGTGTTCCGCCGATGGAAGATCGATTCCGTTATTCACTTCGCCGCTCTCAAGGCCGTCGGCGAGTCGGTCGACATCCCGCTGGAGTACTACGACACGAACGTCAACGCGACGTTGGGCCTGGTCTCCGTGATGGCGGAGCACGGCGTGCGCCGGCTGGTCTTCTCGTCCTCGTGCGCAATCTACGGAGCGGCGGCCAAGGTACCGATCGCCGAGGACACGCCGGCCCGCCCGACCAATCCCTACGCGCGCACCAAGTGGATGTGCGAGCAGATCCTCGCCGACCTCTGCGCCCGGGATCCGTCCTGGCACGTGACGTCCCTGCGATACTTCAACCCCACCGGGGCGCACGAGTCGGGCCTGCTCGGCGAGGACCCCCGTGGGGTGCCGAACAACGTCATGCCCTACCTGGCCCAGGTGGCGGTCGGCCGGCGCCCGGAGCTGTCTATCTTCGGCGACGACTACCCCACGTCCGACGGCACGGGCGTACGCGACTACATCCACGTGGTCGACCTGGCGGAGGGCCATCGACTCGCTCTCGATCATCTTGATGACCAGGCGGGACATCGGGTCATCAACCTCGGGACCGGCGCTGGCACCTCCGTGCGGGAACTGCTCGCGGCCTTCTCCGCGGCCTGCGCTCGTGATCTCCCCAGCCGCGTCGTGGCGAGGCGGCCGGGGGACGTCGCCGCACTGGTCGCCGACGCGGCGCTCGCCCGTACGGCGCTCGGCTGGTCAGCCCGCCGGGATGTCGCGGACATGTGCCGGGATGCCTGGGAGTTTCAGCGTCTCAATCCAGGGGGGTACGACGATGAGGAGGAGTCTGATGAGCTCGTCGGACAGCCTTGATGATGCGGCGGGGCCCGGAACCGGGCCTCGCCCACGCCTGACCGTCATCGGCACCGGGTATCTGGGGGCCACCCACGCGGTGTGCATGGCGGAGCTCGGCTTCGAGGTGCTCGCCGTGGACGTCGACCATTCGAAGATCGAGCGGTTGTCCGCGGGGGAGATCCCGTTCTTCGAGCCCGACCTCGCCGACCTCCTGCGCGCGAACCTCCGGACCGGACGGCTGCGTTTCACCACCTCCTTCGAGGAGATCGCCGAGTTCGGCGACGTGCACTTCGTCTGTGTGGGCACCCCCCAGCGTGCCGACGGTTACGGGGCGGACCTGGGCCACTTGCACGCCGCCATCGAGCGCCTCGCGCCGCTGCTGACCCGGCCGTGCCTCGTGGTCGGCAAGTCGACGGTGCCGGCCGGCACGGCTGCGGGGCTAGCCCGGACAATCGCGCAGCTCGCCCCGGCGAACCGCCCGGCCGCGGACGAGACGGCGCTCGGCGTGGCGGGGGCCGGCGGGTTGGGCCGCGTCGAGGTGGGCCGCGTCGAGGTGGGCCATGACGGGCTGGGCCATGACGAGGTGGACGAGCCCGCCGACATCTCCAGCGATCTTGCTGGCGTCCAGCTGGCCTGGAACCCGGAGTTCCTCCGGGAGGGCTTCGCGGTGGCCGACACCCTGCGACCGGACCGGCTCGTCTTCGGTGTCGCCTCCCCGGCTGCGGAAGGAGCGATGCGGGCGGCCTTCGCGCCGGTGATCGCCCAGGGGGTGCCGGTCATCGTGACGGACTACGCGACGGCCGAGCTGGTGAAGACGGCGGCCAACTCCTTTCTCGCGACGAAGATCTCCTTCATCAACGCGATGGCGGAGGTGTGCGAGGCGGTCGATGCCGATGTCCTGACGCTGGCCGAGGCGCTGTCCCACGACGTGCGCATCGGCGGGAACTTCCTGCGTCCGGGGGTGGGGTTCGGGGGCGGCTGCCTACCTAAGGACATCCGGGCCTTCCAGGCCCGCGCGGACGAGCTCGGGGTCGGTGCGGCGCTGCGTTTCCTGCGCGAGATCGACGAGATCAACAATCGCCGCCGGGACCGCGTGGTGGACCTGGTCACCGCGGCCCTGGACGGCACGCTGGCCGGCCGGCGCCTCGTCGTGCTGGGCGCCGCGTTCAAGCCCAACTCCGACGACGTGCGGGACTCCCCGGCGCTCGCGGTCGCGGGGCTGCTGGCCGGGACCGGCGCCGAGGTGACGGTCGTGGATCCGGTCGCGACGCACAACGCCCGGCGGGCCCTGCCCGGCCTCGCCTACAGCGACTCCGTCGAGGCCGTGGTCGAGGGGGCCGATGCGCTGGTCCTACTCACCGAGTGGCGCCAGTTCGCCGACCTGGACCCGGCCCGGCTCGGGGCCGTGGTCCGGCGCAAGGTCATGGTGGACGCCCGGCACGCGCTCGACGCCGACCAGTGGCGCCAGGCCGGATGGGTCTACCTGGCCCCCGGCCGGCCGACCGGCATCATCCCGAGCTCGTTGCCGGAGCAGCGGCACCGGAGGGACGGACCGCCGCCGGCGCCGGCCGAGCAGCGCGGCGAGGTGGGTGCGCGGCTCGCGGAGGTCGAGGCGCGCGCGGGGCACCCGATGTGATCGACGGGATGGGGCCCGGTGGAACGGGCCCCATCCCCGCCGTGGGACCGCTCTCCGGCCGTGAGGGCAACGAGCCCCACGCGATAGGCTGTCGCTCATGCGTCTCCTCGCTCGACATCGGTGACTGCCACCCGGCTTCGCGGTTGACCGTGCCCGGGGCGGCAGGTGCCCGTCCGTTCGAGATGATGAGGAGATTCCGCGGCGATGAGTGACGCGCCGATCGTCCGTCCCCTGCCCGTGAGCGGGTTTCCCGAGTGGCTGCCCGAGGTCCGTCTCGTCGAGCAGCGATGGCTCGACACCATCCGGGCGACGTTCGAGCGGTACGGCTTCTGCTCGGTGGAGACCCCCTCGGTCGAGGCGCTCGAGGTGCTGACCGCGAAGGGGGAGACCTCCCAGGAGGTCTACACGCTGCGCCGCCTGCAGGCCGACGCCGACGACGACAGCGCCCGCCTCGGCCTGCACTTCGACCTCACGGTGCCCTTCGCGCGGTACGTGGCCGCCCACTTCAACGACCTCGTGTTCCCGTTCAAGCGCTACCAGATCCAGCGGGTGTGGCGGGGGGAGCGTCCGCAGGAGGGCCGCTTCCGCGAGTTCACCCAGTGCGACATCGACGTGATCAATGTTGATCAGGTGCCCCTGCACTTCGACGCGGAGCTTCCCCGCATCGTGCATGAGGTCCTGGGCACCCTCGGCGTTCCGCCCTGGACCCTCAACATCAACAATCGCAAGGTGCTCCAGGGCTTCTACGAGAGCCTGGGCATCGGCGATCCGCTGGCCGTCATCCGGGTCGCTGACAAGCTCGACAAGATCGGCCTCGCGGGAGTGGAGGGGCTGCTGACCACCGCGGTCGGGCTCGACCCGGACCAGGTGCGCGCCTGCCTGGAGCTCACGGGCATCCGGGGCTCCGATCCCGGCGTCGTCGAGGAGGTACGCCGGCTCGGGGTGAAGTCGGACCTGCTCTCCGAGGGGCTCGACGAGCTCGCCGCGGTTCTCGATGATCTTGGCGATCTCGCCGACCTGCCCGCCGGCGGCGTGGTCGCGGACCTCTCGATCGCCCGCGGTCTCGATTACTACACCGGGACCGTCTACGAGGCGAAGTTCGTTGACTGGCCGGACTTCGGCAGCATCTGCTCGGGGGGGCGGTACGACAACCTTGCCGGCTCCTTCATCCGCCGCAACCTCCCCGGCGTCGGGATCTCGATCGGCCTCACCCGCATCTTCGCCAAGCTCTCGGCCGAGGGCCTGCTCACCACCGGGCCGTCCAGCCCCGCCGACGTGCTAGTCGTGATCCCCTCCGCGTCGCGCCGTGCCGCCGCCCTCGCGACGGCCGCCGAGCTGCGCACCCGGGGGCTGCGGGTGGAGACCTACCACCAGCCGGACAAGGTGGCCAAGCAGGTCCGCTACGCTTCCCGCAAGGGCATCGGATTCGTCTGGTTCCCGCCCTTCGACGATGGCCGGGCGCACGAGGTGAAGAACATGGCCACCGGGGACCAGTCCGCGGCGGACCCAGCGGCCTGGACCCCGGCCGCGGGCTGACCGGCGGGCGTGCCGCCGCGCCATCGCCGGGAGGCTGCCCGTCGTGACGTGGCCGGGCGGCCGGGGATTGACGGGGGCGGAGATCCCCGGCCGCGCCATGCCACGCCGTGAGGGCGGGCACTGCGACTCCTCGTCGCTGGGGACTGACGAGGCGTCCACCTCCGGTGTACCACGCGGGTTGTGACTGCCAATCCCCGCGCGTCGATCGGGTAACCGGACGGGTAAGTGGATGCCGATACGATCCCGGTTGGGCGATTGCTGGCCCGGTCGGGTGATTGCAGGCCTGGCGTCCGGGTGCATGCCGCCGCCGGGTGAGGTCCCCGTATCCCGGCGGACGGGCGCCGTCTACCGTGGGAGGAGTCCGCCAGCGACCGGGCAACGGGTCCCGCGCCCAGATGATGGAGGTGGCAGTGTCGCAGCCGACGCCCGAACCGGCGTCCGGGCCGACGTCCGTGCGGCTTCGGGTCCAGGTGATCGCCAAGACCGAGTTCATCCCCCCGGACGACGTGGCCTGGAGCACCGACGCCGACGGCGGTCAGGCCCTCGCCGAGTTCGCCGGGCGGGCCTGCTACCAGAGCTGGAACAAGCCGAATCCGGCGACCGCGACCAACGCCGGCTACCTGCGGCACATTCTCGACGTCGGGCATCTGTCCGTGCTCGAGCACGGGACCATATCGCTCTATCTCACCGGGGTGTCGCGCAGCCTCACCCATGAGCTGGTTCGGCACCGGCACTTCTCCTACAGCCAGCTCTCCCAGCGTTACGTCCCCGAGCGGGACGCCGCCGTGGTGGAACCGGAGGTCATCGCAGCCGATCCGGAGCTGCACGCCCTGTTCCAACAGGCCGCGGCGGCCTCGCTGGAGGCCTACGGGCGTCTGCTGGAAGGTCTGGAGAAGCGGTTCGCCGACGTTTCCGCGCCCACCTCACGGCGCAAGCAGGCGCGCCAGGCGGCCCGGTCGGTGCTGATGAACGCGACCGAGACCCGGATCGTGGTCACCGGGAACTACCGGGCGTGGCGGCACTTCATCGGGATGCGGGCGAGCGAGCATGCCGACGTGGAGATCCGCGGGCTTGCCGTCGCCGCCCTGCGGGAGCTGCTCCGGGTGGCGCCCAACGTGTTCGCCGACTTCCGGATCTCGACGCTGGACGACGGCACCGAGGTCGCCTCCAGCCCGCTGGTGGGAGAGGGCTGAGCGCCGGGCCTCCCCGCCGCCGGCCGCCCATTGATTTGTCGGGAGAAAGAGGCCCATTGATTTGTCGGGAGAAAGAGAAAGAGGACAGCCGATGACGAGCGTCGTCGACGCCGAGCGGAGCGGCGCGGATCCGGCCGCGGGGCCGTTGTCCCCGGCGGAGCTCGATCTCATCCACGCCTACTGGCGAGCGGCGAACTATCTGTCCGTCGGGCAGATCTACCTGCTCGACAATCCCCTGCTCACCGAGCCGCTGCGTCCGGAGCACGTCAAACCGCGCCTGCTCGGGCACTGGGGCACGACTCCCGGCCTGAACCTCATCTACGCCCACTTGAACCGCGTGATCCGGGCAAAGGACCTGAACGCCATCTACATCATCGGTCCGGGTCACGGCGGTCCCGGCATCGTGGCGAACGCCTACCTGGAAGGCACCTACAGCGAGGTCTACCCCTCGATCGGCCGGGATGCGGCGGGGATGCGGCGGCTGTTCCGGCAGTTTTCCTTCCCCGGCGGAATCCCCAGCCACGTCGCGCCGGAGATTCCCGGGTCCATCCATGAGGGCGGCGAGCTCGGTTACGCGCTGACCCACGCCTACGGCGCGGCCTTCGACAATCCCGACCTGGTGGTCTGCGCCGTCGTGGGGGACGGGGAGGCCGAGACGGGCCCGCTCGCGGCGAGCTGGCACTCCAACAAGTTCCTCGACCCGGGTCGCGACGGCGCGGTGCTGCCGGTCCTGCACCTCAACGGTTACAAGATCGCCAATCCGACGATCCTGGCCCGCATCCCCGAGCAGGAGCTGACCGCGCTCCTGCGTGGCTACGGTTACCATCCGTACTTCGTGGCCGGGGACGACCCGGCCGCGGTGCACCAGCGGATGGCGGGCGTCCTGGACGCCGCCGTCGACGAGATCCACGAGATCCAGGACCGGGCCCGCCGCCACGGCCGCACCGAGCGCCCCACCTGGCCGATGATCGTGCTGCGGACCCCCAAGGGGTGGACCGGGCCGGCCGTCGTCGACGGCCTGCCGGTCGAGGGCACGTGGCGGTCCCACCAGGTGCCCGTCGCGCAGCTGCACGACAACCCCGGGCACCTGGCCCAGCTGGAGGCGTGGCTGCGCTCCTACCGGCCGGAGGAGCTCTTCGATGCCGGCGGAGCCCTGCGGCCCGAACTCGCCGCGCTCGCCCCTCGCGGTCCCCGGAGGATGAGCGCGAACCCGCATGCCAACGGGGGCGAGCTGCTGCGTGATCTGACCTTTCCTGACTTCCGCGACTACGCGGTCGACGTCACCGCCCCCGGGACCACCCTTGCCGAGCCGACCCGGGTCCTGGGCGCGTTCCTACGGGACGTGATGGCCGCCAATCCGAGCACCTTCCGGGTGATGGGCCCGGACGAGACCGCCTCCAATCGGCTGGCTGCGCTCTTCGAGGTGACCGACCGCGCCTGGAACGCCGGGATGGAACCGACGGACGAGCACCTGGCAATGGACGGCCGGGTCATGGAGGTGCTTTCCGAGCATCTGTGCCAGGGCTGGCTGGAGGGCTATCTGCTCACCGGCCGGCACGGGCTCTTCTCCTGCTACGAGGCGTTCATCCACATCGTCGACTCGATGGTCAACCAGCACGCGAAATGGCTGAAGACCACCCGGCACATCCCGTGGCGGCGCCCGATCGCCTCGTTGAACTACCTGCTGACCAGCCACGTGTGGCGGCAGGACCACAACGGCTTCTCCCATCAGGACCCCGGGTTCATCGACCACGTCGTGAACAAGAAGGCCGAGGTCGTCCGGGTGTACCTGCCCCCGGACGCGAACACCCTGCTCTCCGTCGGCAACCACTGCCTGCGCAGCCGGCACTACATCAACGTGATCGTGGCCGGCAAGCAGCCGGCGCTGAACTACCTGTCGATGCCGGCGGCGATCGCCCACTGCACCCGTGGCCTGGGCATCTGGGATTGGGCCAGCAACGACCACGACGCGCCCGGCGACGGGCTGCCGGATGTGGTGATGGCCTGCGCCGGGGACATCCCGACCCTGGAGACCCTCGCCGCGGTGGACATCCTGCGCCAGCACTTCCCCGACCTGAAGGTGCGCGTCGTCAACGTCGTCGACCTGATGTCCCTGCAGGACGAGGCGGAACATCCGCACGGCATCTCGCACGCCCGCTTCGACGCGCTGTTCACCACCGACCGGCCGGTCATCTTCGCCTACCACGGCTATCCCTGGCTGATCCACCGGCTGACCTACCGGCGGCACAACCATCACAACCTGCATGTCCGTGGCTACATCGAGGAGGGGACGACTACCACCCCGTTCGACATGGTCATGCTGAACAACCTCGACCGGTTCCACCTGGTGGCGGACGTCATCGACCGGGTACCGAGCCTGGGCGCCCGCGCCGCGCACGTCCGGCAGCAGATGGTCGACGCGCGGCTCGCGGCCCGGACCTACACCCGGGACCACGGCGAGGACGCCCCGGAGATCCGGAACTGGACCTGGCCCTACTGAGTCCCGCCCCTACCGAGCCCCGCCCCGTCGCGATGAACGTCCTGGTGGTCAACGCCGGATCGGCCAGCCTCAAGCTGCGGCTGATCGGCCCGGACGACGCCCTGCTCGCCGCGCGCGATCTCACCGCGCCAGCCGGTCGGGCGGACCCGGCCGGGGTCGTCGCCGCGCTGCGCGAGCTCACCCACGAGGGTGGCCAGCCGGGCGCGGTCGGGCACCGCATCGTGCACGGCGGGACGGATTTCACCGCCCCCGTGGTCGTCGACCGGGCCGTGGCCGAGCGGCTGCGGAGGCTGACCGCCCTCGCCCGCCTGCACCAGCCGGCGGCGCTCGCCGCCCTCGACGAGGTCGGGGCGGCCGTGCCCGAGGTGGCGCAGGTCGCCTGCTTCGACACGGCGTTTCACAGCCGGATGCCGGCGGAGGCCATCACCTACGCCATCCCGGCCGAGTGGCGGGAGCGGTACGGCATCCGCCGGTACGGCTTCCACGGCCTGTCCCACGCCCACGTCTCCCGGCGGGCGGCTGCGCTCACCGGGGCGCGGCGCATCGTGACCTGTCATCTCGGCTCGGGCGCGTCGCTCGCCGCCGTTCTCGACGGGGTGGGGGTGGACACCACGATGGGCTTCACCCCGCTGGAGGGCCTGGTGATGGCCACCCGGTCCGGCACCGTGGATCCCGGCGCGCTGCTGTGGCTGCAGACGGAGGCGGGACTGAGCGCGCACGAGCTCACCGATCGCCTGTTCACCTCGGCGGGGCTGCGCGCGCTCGCGGGGACGGCGGACATGCGGGAGGTCGAGTCCGGCGCTGCCGCGGGTGAGCCGGCCGCCGCGTTGGCGCTGGCGGTCTACCTGCACCGGCTGCGCGCCGGGATCGCCGCGATGACCGCCGCGCTGGGCGGGCTGGACGCCCTGGTGTTCACCGGCGGCGTCGGGGAGAACTCCGCCTCCGTGCGGGCCGGGGCCGCGGCCGGACTCGGCTACCTGGGCGTGGCGGTGGATCCCGAGCGTAACGATCCGGCCCGGGCCGGTGGTACGGGCCCATCTGGTGGCACGGAGCGCGAGATCGGCGTGCCGGGGGCCGCCGTGCGCACGCTCGTGATCGAGGCACGCGAGGACCTGGAGATCGCCCGCGGGACCCGGGCGGTCCTCGCCGGTGGCATTGGGTGACGGTAGTCTGGCATTACGGTAATGTCCCGGATGGCGGGCGCGATTCTGGCGGACCCGCGCGCCGCCGGATGGCACCGCCCGGACGATCCGGTGGCGGTACTCTGAAAGCTCTGTCGCGGCGAGTGGGACGGTGCTGTGCGGTGCGGTGCATTCCGGTGCGGTGCATTCCGGTGCGCTGCCGTCCCCGCCGGTCGTCCCGTCGTCCCCGATCGGGGCCCGGCCGGTCGCGATCCGTCTCCATCCGGTGACGGCGGGGTCCGATCGGCGTCCGACCCGGTCGCGATGCCCGACACCGCGCGGTGCGCCGTCCCCGGGCCGGGCGGACGGTATCCGCGTGCGGTGGCCCAGCGGCCCCCGCGGGTCTCGCGCCGGTCGCTTGTGGCGAGTCCGGGGAGCAGACACGGCTCGGGCCGGCGGAGCGGGAAAGGCGGCGTGGGCGGAGGATGGACCGGTGCCGGCCCGGCGGTGTCGGAGGAGTGAACGCGGAGGTTCGGCGGTCCGGCGGGTGATGTCGGTCGCCAGAGGTGATGTCGGAGGTGCTGTCTAGCGTGACCGGTATGTCAATGTTGCCGCCGGCGCCGTTCGGGCGCGTGATCACAGCGATGGTCACGCCGTTCCGGGCGGACGGCGGTCTCGATGAGGCGGGTGCCGCGGAGCTCGCGAACCGTCTGGTGGACGCCGGCAACGACGGGCTCGTGGTCAACGGCACCACCGGGGAGTCTCCGACGACCACCGCCGAGGAGAAGGACCGCCTGGTGCGGGTCGTCGTCGAGGCCGTGGGAAGCCGCGCCCGCGTGATCTCCGGTGTCGGGACGAGTGACACCGCGCACAGCGTGGAACTGGCGCGGGCCGCCGAAGCCGCGGGCGCGCACGGCCTGCTCGTCGTGACGCCCTACTACAACAAGCCACCGCAGGCCGGGTTGCTGCGGCATTTCGTCACCGTCGCCGAGGCGACCGGGCTACCGGTCGTCATCTACGACATCCCCGGCCGGACCGGGGTCCCGGTGGCGTCGGAGACTCTGGTGCGGTTGGCCGAACACCCGCGTATCGTCGCGGTCAAGGACGCTAAGGACGATCTGCCCGCATCCTCCTGGGTGCTGGCGCGGACCGGTCTGGCGTATTACTCCGGCACCGACGCGCTCAACCTGCCGTTGCTGTCCATCGGGGCCTGCGGAGTCATCAGTGTTGTCGGGCACGTGGCCGCACCCGCGATCCGTGCCATGATCGAGGCCTTCGGGGCCGGTGAGGTGGGTCGGGCGATCGCGCTGCATCAGGGCTTGCTGCCCGCGTATGAAGGAATGTTCCGCAGCCAGGGCGTGATCCTGGCCAAGGCCGCGCTGCGGCTGGCCGGGCTGCCCGCGGGGCCGGTCCGGCCACCGTTGGTGGACGCCGCTCCCGCCGAGGTCGCGCGGCTGCGGGCGGACCTCGCCGAGGCGGTCCTCGACGTCGCCGGGCCACCGGGCGCGCCGGCCGGCGCCTCGTCCGGGCCCGTCTCGTCCGGGCCCGTCTCGTCTGTCGGGCTGGCCGTCGCCGCGGCGGGTGAGGTCTCATGAGCCATCCGCATCCCGACCTCGGCCCGCCGCCGCCGCTGCGCGCGGACGGCCTGCGGATCATCCCGCTCGGTGGGGTCGGGGAGATCGGTCGCAACATGACCGTCTTCGAACACGCCGGCCGGCTGCTGATCGTGGACTGCGGGGTGTTGTTCCCGGAGGACGTCCAGCCGGGGATCGACCTGATCCTGCCCGACTTCACCGCCATCCGGGATCGCCTCGACGACATCGAGGCGGTGATCCTCACCCACGCGCACGAGGATCACATCGGGGCGGTGCCCTACCTGCTGCGGGAACGGCGTGACATCCCGCTGATCGGCACCCGGCTCACCCTGGCGCTGATGAACGCGAAGCTCGCCGAGCACCGCGTCAAGGCGGTCACTCAGGAGATCCGGGAGGAGGAGCGGCACGCCTTCGGGCCGTTCGAGTGCGAGTTCTTCGCGGTCAACCACTCCATCCCGGACGCCGTGGCCGTGGCCATCCGCACCGAGGCCGGGCTCGTCTTGCACACCGGCGACTTCAAGATGGACCAGCTGCCGCTCGACGGCCGGCTGACCGACCTGGGGGGCTTCGCGCGGCTCGGCCGCGAGGGTGTGGACCTGCTGCTGTCCGACTCGACCAACGCCGAGGTGCCCGGGTTCGTCACCTCCGAGCGGGAGATCGCCCCGGTGCTCGACGGAGTCTTCCGCGAGGCGACCCGCCGGATCATCATCGCCTGCTTCGCCAGCCATGTGCACCGGGTGCAGCAGGTGCTCGACGCGGCCGAGGAGCACGGTCGGTCGGTCTGCTTCGTGGGCAGGTCGATGGTCCGCAACATGGGAGTGGCCCGCGACCTCGGGTTGCTGCAGGTGCCACCGGGTCTGATCGTCGACGCCCGGGACGTGGACGCGCTGCCGGACCGCAACATCTGCCTGATCTCCACGGGCTCCCAGGGGGAGCCGCTCTCGGCCCTGTCCCGGATGGCCAATCGGGATCACCAGATCCGCATCCAGGCCGGCGACACGGTCGTGCTCGCCTCCAGCCTCATCCCCGGCAACGAGAACGCGGTGTTCCGGGTGATCAACGGGCTGACCCGCTACGGCGCCAAGGTCGTTCACAAGGGCGTGGCGAAGGTTCACACCTCGGGTCACGCCCCGGCGGGCGAGCTGCTCTACGTCCTGAACGCCACCAGGCCGTCCAACGTCATGCCGGTCCACGGCGAATGGCGGCACCTGCGGGCCCACGCCAAGATCGCCGAGGCGACCGGGGTGCCCCCGGACCACGTGGTGCTCGCCGAGGACGGCATGGTCATCGACCTGCTCGACGGCCGGGCGCGGATCACCGGCGTTGTTCCCTGCGGCTATGTCTACGTCGATGGCGCCGCGGTCGGGGACGTCGGTGAGCCGAGCCTGAAGGACCGCCGGATCCTCGGCGAGGAGGGTTTCATCACGATCACTGTCGTGGTGGACGCCGCGGCGGGCAAGGTCGTCGTCGGCCCGGATCTCTCTGCCCGCGGTTTCTCCGATGCGCCGGGCACCTTCGACTCCGTCTCCAAACTGGTCAGCGACGGGCTGGTGGACGCCATGCGCACCGGGATGAACGATCTGACGGCCCTGCAGCAGCTCGTGCGGCGCACGGTCGGTCGCTGGGTCAACGAGAACTACCGGCGCCGCCCGATGATCGTTCCGGTGGTTCTCGAGGTCTGAGGCGTTGCGGCGCGCCCGGTTCGTCGGGGTTGCCAGTACTCGGGCACGCTCGTGTGTACCGTTTCG
The DNA here is from genome assembly GCF_977927575.1 of Frankia sp. CcCS3. Classification (NCBI taxonomy): domain Bacteria; kingdom Bacillati; phylum Actinomycetota; class Actinomycetes; order Frankiales; family Frankiaceae; genus Frankia; species Frankia sp. CcCS3. The sequence continues at coordinate 10,329 of NZ_CDWRCL010000009.1, read as the reverse complement.
ACGGTGGCCACACGGACCAGTGGCGCGCGGACGCGTGCGCAGACGGAGACGGCCACGTCCCGGCCGGGGGGCGGTGGTGGGCGTCAAGGTACCTCGCGGGGTGAAGGCACCTCGCGGGGTGAAGGTACCCCGCGGGGCGGAGGTCAGGGCGGCAAGGCACGCGCATCGACGGCGGCTGGCCGGTCGGGCGGCTCCAGCCGGTCAGGCAGCTCCGGCCGGTCGGGCGGCTCCAGCCGGTCAGGCGGGTCCCGCGCGGCCGGCCGCGGTAGGACACCGGCCCGTCCACCGGCCCGGGCGAGTCGCCCCCCGCTGTCGCTGCTGATCGGCCAGACAGTCGTCAAGAGCGTCTACCGGCTGTGGATGGGCGCGGCGACGGCGCTGGGCACCGTGCTGCGCCGGGCCGGCCGGGGCACCCGTGAGCTGCACATCGATCCAGGGCACCGGCGTGACGGGCTCGGCCTGACCGCGTTCGGCGGGGCGATCCTGGCCGCTGCCTCGGTGTGGTTCTCCGCCGCCGGGCCGCTGGGGAGGTACGTGGCCGCGGTCCTGGAGCTGCTGGTCGGCGCCGGCGCCTGGGCACTGCCGCTGTTCGGTCTGGGCGCCGCGTGGCGGCTGGTCCGGTCCCCGACCGATCCGGGCAGCCGGGGCCGGGTGGTGATCGGGTGGACGGCGGTCGCCGTCGGTCTGCTCGGCATGGTGCACATCGCTCGTGGCCTGCCCGACTTCTCGGACGGCGTCGCCCGGATGCGGGCGGCCGGTGGCTTCGTCGGGCTGCTCGGTGGCCTCCCGCTGGCCAGCGCGGTGACGCCGTACGTCGCCGTTCCGCTGCTGCTGCTGCTGACGTTCTTCGGCGTTCTCGTCATCACGGCGACCCCTGTCCGCCAGGTGCCCGAGCGGCTCGGTGAGCTCGTCGATCGGCTCACCATCGGGGTGCGCGGTCCCGCCCGGGACGCCGGCGAGTACGACGAGGACGCGGACTTCCGCGACGACCCCGAGGACGATTCGGAGCTGTCCGACGGCCTGCTCGCGGCCGGGGCGGCGGGTACGGACCGGCGTCGGCGCGGCGGTCGGGCGACCCCGCCCAGGGGAACGCCCCCGGGTGATGGCGAGGTCTTCGACGTCGCCGATGCCGCCGATGCCGCCGATGCCGCCGACGTCGCCCGGCCGGCCTCCCGGCCGCCCGCCGGGGACCTCGCCCTCGACCTGTTCGGCGAGCTCGCCGGCCCGGAGGCGGACACCGGCTACGTGACTACGGCCCCCGATCCGGGCGGTGCGGCCGCCGGTGGCGGGGAACCGGTAGCGGGGGCCGCGTCCGGTCCGCCGCGCAAGGCCCGGGCCCGGACAGCCCGGGCGACCGCGGGTGCGGCGGACACCGCGACCGGTGTCCCCGGTCCGGGTTCCGCGGACTTCGGCGGCGAGATCGAGCATCTGGTCCCCCCGGCCGACGGTGACTACCGGCTGCCGTCGCCGACCCTGCTGCGCTCCGGTACGCCGCCCAAGGCCCGCTCGGCCGCGACCGACGGGGTGATCGCCTCGCTGACCGACGTGTTCGCCCAGTTCAAAGTGGACGCCCAGGTGACCGGCTTCACCCGGGGACCGACGGTCACCCGCTACGAGGTCGAGCTCGGTGCCGCGGTCAAGGTCGAGCGGATCATCCAGCTCACGAAGAACATCGCGTACGCGGTGAAGAGCCCGGACGTACGGATCATCAGTCCGATCCCGGGCAAGAGCGCGGTCGGTATCGAGATTCCCAACACCGACCGGGAGTTGGTGTCGCTCGGCGACGTCCTGCGCAGCGGGGAGGCGACCGGCAACCCGCATCCGCTGGTTGTCGGTCTCGGCAAGGACATCGAGGGCGGCTACGTGCTCGCCAACCTGGCCAAGATGCCGCACATCCTCATCGCCGGGGCGACCGGAGCCGGCAAGTCGACGTGTATCAACACCCTCATCACCTCGGTGCTGGCCCGGGCCACCCCTGACCAGGTGCGCATGGTGCTGGTGGACCCCAAGCGGGTCGAGCTGACGAACTACCAGGGTATTCCCCATCTGATCACGCCGATCATCACGAATCCCAAGAAGGCGGCCGATGCGCTGCAATGGGTCGTGAAGGAGATGGAGAACCGGTACGAGGACCTCGCCGCGTGCGGGGTGCGTCACGTCGACGACTTCAACCGCAAAGTGCGTAACGGTGAGATCGCTGCCCCGCCGGGATCCGAACGTGTCTACGTGCCCTACCCCTACATCCTGGCCATCGTCGACGAGCTCGCCGACCTGATGATGGTGGCGCCGCGCGACGTCGAGGACTCTATCTGCCGGATCACCGCCATGGCCCGGGCGGTGGGCATCCACCTGGTGCTCGCCACCCAGCGGCCCTCCGTCGACGTGGTGACCGGCCTGATCAAGGCGAACGTGCCGTCCCGGCTCGCCTTCGCGACGGCGTCGTTGGCGGACAGCCGGACGATCCTCGACCAGGCCGGCGCGGAGAAGCTCGTCGGCCTGGGGGACGCGCTCTTCCTGCCGATGGGAGCGGGCAAACCCGCCCGTATCCAGGGTGCCTTCGTTTCCGAGGACGAGATCGCGGCCATCGTCGACCACACGAAGGAACAGGCGCCGCCGGCGTTCCGGGAGGACGTGTTCGACGCTGGCGGCGAGGCCAGGAAGGAGATCGACGAGGAGATCGGAGACGATCTGCAGCTCTTCCTGCAGGCCGTCGAGCTCGTGGTGAGCACGCAGTTCGGCTCCACCTCGATGCTGCAGCGCAAGCTGCGGGTCGGGTTCGCGAAGGCCGGGCGGCTGATGGACCTGATGGAGAGCCGGGGCATCGTCGGCGCGAGTGAGGGCTCGAAGGCGCGTGACGTGCTGGTCATGCCGGACGAGTTGGAGGGTCTGCTCATAACCCTGCGTAACGGATGAGGAAGCCTCCGATGGAACGTCCCCGCTTTCAGCGCCGGGGGACGCGCCGTAAACTGAAGGCCTCGCGTCCACGGTAGGCGGAAAAGACGGTTGCGGAGGTTCGCTCATGCAGTCCGTGGACGGTCCGCAGCCGCGGGACAGCGTCGGGTCCATCCTGGCAGCGGCACGGCGTGACCGCGGTCTCACGGTCTCCCAGGTCAGCGAGCGCACCCGGGTCAGGGCGGGTCTGATCGATCAGATCGAGCAGGACGACTTCTCGCAGTGCGGCGGCACGGTGTATGCCCGCGGGCATCTGCGCAGCATCGCCACCACCCTCGGGCTCGATCCCGGGCCGGTGCTGGCGGCCTACGACGCCTCGCACGAGCACCAGACCGGCCCGTTGATGATCGTCCCCTCGGCCGAGTTCGATCCGCTGCGCGGGGAGTCCCGCCGGCGGCGCGGCGGGTTCCGGTGGGGTCCGGCAATGATCGTTTCGCTGGTCGTGGTGTGTGTCATCGCGGCTCTCGCGCTGCTGCTGCCAGGTTCCTCCGATTCCTCGGACGACAGGGCCGCGCTGGGGCCGGGCGGGGCCGTGGGGCTCACCCCGACCGTGACCGTCCCGCCGGCCTCGACGAGCCCGGCCGCTCCCACCGCGACCACGCCCGCGCCGACAGGGGTGAACGTCGTCCTGGCGGTACGCGGCGCGCAGAGCTGGCTGGAGGTGCGCGACGACGCCGAGCAGGTCCTGCTCTCCCAGCTCCTGCAGTCCGGCGACAGCCGGACGGTGACGGCGTCGGGGGCCCTGCACATCAAGGTGGGCAATGCCGGTGCGGTCGATGTGTCATGTAACGGCAGGAGCCTCGGGGCGCCGGGTGGACCCGGGCAGGTCGTGACGATCCGGGTGAGCGCCGCCGCTTCCGGCGCCTGCGAGGTCGGCGACGAACAGCGTAGCGGTCTCGTGGCCGCGTCACCGCCCGCGCCGGCCCCGGTAGCCTGACCTGGTGTCCACACGTCTCCATCGCCGGGTAGCTCTGATCACGCTCGGTTGTTCCCGGAACGAGGTGGATTCGGAGGAGCTGGCCGCTCGGCTCGGCGCGGACGGGTGGGAGCTCGTCTCCGACGTCGCCGACGCCGACGCCGTGCTCGTCAACACCTGCGGATTCGTCGACGCGGCGAAGAAGGACTCCATCGACGCCCTGCTGGCGGCGGACGACCTGCGGGCCGGTGGCGGTCCGTCCGGTCCCGCGGACGGCGCCGGCCCGGGTCCGCGCGCGGTGGTGGCCGTGGGCTGCCTGGCCGAGCGGTACGGAACCGAGCTCGCCGAGAGTCTGCCCGAGGCGGACGCGGTCCTCGGATTCGATGCCTATCCGAACATCGCCACGCACCTCGCGGCCGTGCTGGCCGGTACCCCGGTGCCCGCGCACTCCCCGCGTGACCGGCGGACGATGCTGCCGATCACCCCGGTGGACCGGGCCGCGCCCGCTCTCCCGCCGGGCGCGGTGCCCGCCGGAGCCGTTCCGCTGCGCCGGCGGTTGACGACCGGGCCGGTCGCCGTCCTGAAGATCTCCAGCGGGTGTGACCGGCGCTGCGCCTTCTGCGCGATCCCGTCGTTCCGCGGCTCCCACGTCTCGCGGTCGCCCGATGACGTGCTCGCCGAGGCCGAATGGCTGGCCGGTCAGGGTGCCCGCGAGCTGGTCCTGGTCAGCGAGAACTCCACCTCCTACGGCAAGGACCTCGGGGATCTGCGCGCGCTGGAGAAGCTGCTGCCGCAACTCGCGGCGGTGTCGGGCATCGTCCGGGTGCGCACGGTCTACCTGCAGCCCGCCGAGATGCGTCCGTCGCTGCTCGAGGTGCTGCTGACCACTCCGGGCCTCGCGCCCTATCTCGATCTGTCCTTCCAGCATGCGAGCCCGCCGGTGCTGCGCCGGATGCGCCGCTTCGGCGGCAGTGGGCATTTCCTCGACCTGCTCGCCCGCGCCCGCGCGCTGGCGCCCGACCTGGGGGCGCGATCCAACGTCATCGTCGGGTTCCCGGGGGAGACCCCCGAGGATGTCGACATCCTCACGGAGTTCCTCGAGGCCGCCGAGCTCGACGCCGTCGGCGTGTTCGGCTACTCCGACGAGGAGGGTACCGAGGCCGCCGGGCTGACGAGCAAGATCCCCGATGAGCTGATCGAGCGTCGGAGGGTACGCGTCACCGACCTCGTCGAGCAGCTGACCGCCGCCCGGGCGGACGCGCGGATCGGCTCCCGGGTACAGGTTCTGGTGGAGGAGGTCGCCGGTGGTCTGGCCACCGGCTGCGCCGCCCACCAGCAGGCGGAGGTCGACGGCGGCTGCGCCGTGCGCCTGTCCCCGGGCGGCGCGGCGGATGACGGGCCGGAGCGCCTCGGGGTGGGGGATCTCGTCGAGGCCCGGGTGGTCACCACCGAGGGTGTCGATCTGATCGCGGAGTTCACCACGGTGCTCGATCGGGCCCGTCCCACGGCCGCGGTCGCGCGGCCGGCGCCGGACCGGGCGGCGGCCCTCGTGGGCCGGGGCGTCGCGGATGGGACGTGACGGCGTCGGGCGCCGACGCCAGGGGGGAGCGCGGCGAAGGGCCGTCGCCGCTCCCCGCGGAGCCCGTTTCTGCCCCGGTAGTCCCTGCGGCCCCGGTGGTTAATGTCGCCAACCTGCTGACGATCGTGCGGCTGGTGTTGGTGCCGGTCTTCGTGGTCTTCCTGTTCGCCGGGCCCGACGGGCATACCTGGCGGTACGCGGCCTTCGGCGCCTATGCGGTGGCCGCGGTGACCGACCAGATCGACGGCTCCATCGCCCGCCGCTGGCACCTCGTCACCGACTTCGGCATCCTGGTCGATCCGATCGCCGACAAGGCGCTGACCGGTGCCGCGTTGATCTCGCTGTCCGTGCTCGGCGAGCTGCCCTGGCCGGTCACCGTACTGATCCTCCTGCGGGAGGTCGGCGTCACCCTCCTGCGCTTGTGGGTGATCCGCTTCGGGGTGATCGCGGCGAGCCGTGGAGGCAAGGCCAAGACCCTGCTGCTGAACGTCGCGATCGGTCTCTACGTGCTTCCGCTGGCGGGTGTTGCCGCCACGAGCCGGGCTGTGATCCTCGCGGCCGGCGTGGTGGTCGCCATGGTCACCGGGATCGATTATGTCTGTCGAGCTCTCGCGCTGCGGCGGCGGGCCGCGCGGGATCCCGGCGGTGTCACCCCGCCGACGGGCGCGCCATCCACCGGCCTCTCGCCCGGCACCGGCCCCCCGGTACGTCACCGGGGGGCCGGGCCGGCCGGGTCCGCCCCGTCAACGGCGGCCGGACCGACCACCAGGAAGACGGAGGGGCGGACCGATGCGCGCTGAGCTGCTGGCGGTGGGGGACGAACTTCTCTACGGCGACATCGTCAACGGCAACGCGGCCTGGTTGGGTCGGCAGCTGGCCGATGTCGGAGTGACCGTCACGACGTCGACGGTCGTCGGTGACGACATCGACATGATCGCCACGGCGATCCGGGTGGCACTGGACCGGGCTGACGTCGTCATCATGACCGGAGGGCTCGGTCCCACCCAGGACGACCTGACCCGCGAGGGCATCGCCGCCGCGGCCGGCGTCGGCCTGCGCCGGGACGACTTCCTGGAGTCGATGCTGCGGCGACGGTTCCGGGACCTGGGCCGCGGTGACGGTGGCCGGCGCGTGCCCCAGATGAACTACCGGCAGGCGGACCTGCCCGAGGGGGCACAACCGCTGCCGAACGGCGCCGGAACAGCCCCGGGGATACGGATGGAGATCGGGACCGGCGTCGTCTACGCGATGCCCGGTGTGCCGTTCGAGATGAACGACATGTTCACCGCCAGCGTGCTGCCCGACATCCTGCGCCGGGCCGGGCAGCCCGCGGTGGTCGTCCACCGGGTGCTGCGCACGGCGGGCATGTGGGAGTCGGCCGTCGCCGAGGCCCTCGCGGACGAGGTCGACCGGCTTGCCCCGATCGGCAATCCGCGCATCGCGTTCCTGGCCAGCGGTGGCCAGACCCGGGTGCGTATCACGGCCCGGGCCCGGGATCGGGCCGAGGCCGAGATGCTGATCGCACCGGTGGAGACCGCGGCCCGGACCGCGCTGGGCGCCGGGGTGTACGGCGGTGCGGACGACTCCCTCGAAGGCGTGGTCCTGGGGCTGCTCGTCCAGCGGTCGGCGACGCTGGCCGTCGCGGAGTCCATCACCGGGGGGCTGCTCGCCGGGCGGCTGACCGACGTCCCCGGTGCGAGCGCCGCGTTCCGTGGCGGCATCGTCTCCTACGCCACGGAGGTCAAGGCGTCGGCGCTCGGTGTCGACGAGGGTCTGTTGGCCGCCGGGGGCGCGGTGTCGTCGAGGACGGCCGCCGCGATGGCGGCGGGGGTCCGGTCTCGGCTGGGCGCCACTTACGGGTTGTCCACCACGGGAGTCGCGGGCCCGCGGCCACAGGAGGACAAACCGGTTGGCACGCTGCATATCGGCCTGGCCGGACCGGATGGCACCGTCACCCGGTCGGTACGGCTGCCCGGGGACCGGCCGCGCATCCGCACCTACGCGGTGGTGTCCGCGCTGGACCTGGTGCGTCGGCTGCTCGCCGGGCTGCCGAGCAGCGAGATGACCACAACCGGCGACGGCGCGCCCTGACGCGCGAGATTAATCGCCGGACCTGAGGTGCTTACACAGTTACAGTCCCATCAACGAGGGCCCGATGGTTGCGGTGGTGGGTATACGGTGAACGCATCCCGCGGACGAAGGAGGAGGCTCGATGGTCCTGCTCCGACGCATGCTCGGCGAGGCGTTGCGCCGCCGCCGTCAGGATCAGCACCGCACGCTTCGGGAGGTGTCGTCGGCGGCACGGGTGTCGCTCGGCTACCTCTCGGAAGTTGAGCGTGGGCAGAAGGAGGCCAGCTCCGAGCTGCTTGCCGCCATCTGTGACGCACTGGGAGTACGGCTCGCGGACCTGCTGCGCGAGGTGAGTGAGGATCTCGAGCTCGCCGAGCTGGCGGTGCCCGCGCGGGTCGGCGCGCCCACCGTGGTGGTTCCCGCCCGCGCCGCGGTCGTCGACCGGGCGGCCTGAGTTGGGCGTCCGGCGTCTTCCGGCGTCCCGCCGCGTCGGCTGTCCCGTTCACGTGTCCCGTTCACGTTCGGGGTCTGCTCCGTTCATGATGTAGGTCTCGATGAGGTAGGTCTCGGTAGGTGTCTCGTTCGCGATGTCGGGCTGTGCTGGGCGCCGGGGCGTTCTGGACGCATACGGATCTCTTCACGGGGCACGCCGCAGGGAGCAGATGTCTCCGGCGTGAGAGGGGTCGAGTATGAGCGCCATCCGCAGCCCGTTGTCCGACGGGGCACGAAGCGTCACCGGTGAGGCCATCCAGGGCACGTTGATCGACCTGATCGACCTGTCCCTGTCCGCCAAGCAGCTGCACTGGAACGTCACCGGGCGCACCTTCCGCAGTGTGCATCGCCAACTCGACGAGGTCGTCGACCTGGCGCGTCGTTACGCGGACGCCACCGCCGAACGTGCCGTCGCGATCGGGGTCAACCCGGACGGTCAGTCCTCGACGGTCGCCCGAGGCACCCACCTGCCGGGAGTGGAGGTGGGGTACATCCCGGATGAGAAGGTGATCCGGCAGACGACCGAGGTCCTCGCCGGGGTGGTCACGAGGATGCGTACCCGCATGGACGCGACCGAGAAGGCCGACCCGGTCACCCAGAACCTGATCATCGAGATCGTCCACGACCTGGAGGAGCAGCACTGGATGTTCCAGGCGATGGTGTGAGTCCCGCGCCGGGGGCGGTTTGCCCTCCCCCGAAAGGGCCCTCCCCCGAAAGGGGTTGTCTGGTGGCGGGTGGCGGACCCCTCTGCGACTCTCCCGAGATAGTTCTCGTGGCGCAGGTTGGTGTCGATCGTCGTTCCCGGGCGGGCTCCCGGGCATGGCCCGCAGGGAAAGAAGATCGCGTGAATACCCCCGCGTGGCCGGAGGACGATGACGGCTGGTCGGAGTGCCGGCTGGTCCAGGTGTGCAAGAGCTGTAACGGGTTGGGCGAGCTGCTGGTAGTCTTCGCCACCGCGCGCGGCGGCTTTGTGCCGGCCTGCCGGGCATGTCTGGTCTGCGCGGGACACGGCCGCACGGCGCTGCAGCCGCCCGTCTGAGTCCGCCGCGGGGTAACCGCCGCGGCTCCGGCGTGCGACGATCGATGTATGGCGAATGTCGTCCGCAAGATCTACCGCTATCTGTCGGCCTCGGCGAACCGGAAGTTCGACGAGAAGGCCGACCCGCGGGTGCAGATCGACCAGGCCATCGCGGAGGCCCGGCAGCAGCACGAGGCGCTGGTCCAGCAGGCGGCGCTTGTCGTGGGTAACCAGCGTCAGCTGGAGATGCGCATGGCACGCCAGGTGGACGAGGTCGCGAACCTCACCGAGTCCGCCCGGTCCTCGTTGCTGCTGGCTGACAACGCGCGAGCGGCCGGCGATCTGGCCACCGCGGCCGGCTACGAGGAGACGGCCCAGGCGTTCGCCAGCCAGCTGGTCTCGGCGGAGGCATCGCTGGAGGACCTGAAGAACCTGCACCGCCAGGCCGCCGCGTCCGCCCAGCAGGCCCGGACCGCGGTCGAGGACAACACCGTGCGGATGCAACGCCATCTCGCTGAGCGTGCTCGCCTGCTGACACAGATCGAGCACGCCGCCATGCAGGAGCAGATGACCAAGGCGATGGAGGGGATGTCCTCGCTCGCCCCGGCGGGGGACACGCCCACCCTCGGGGAGATCCGCGACAAGGTCGAGCAGCGCTACGCGGTCGCTCTCGGGCGCCATGAACTCGCCTCCCAGGGGATGGAGGCGCGGATGATCGAGGTGCGGCGCGCGACCATGGACGCCCGGGCCTCCTCCCGCCTCGCCGAGCTGCGCGGTGACATGGCGGCCGGGGGCCAGCTTCCCGCTGGCGCGGGCGGTTCCGCGGCGTCATCCGGTCCCGCGGCGCCGCCTGGTTCCGCGGCGTCATCCGGTTCCGCGGTCAAGCCCACCGGCGGTGGGACGCCGTGAGTCGGAAGGCGGGACCGGCCGTGACCGGCTGGCCGGGGTGGGACGGGGTGCCGGGCGGGGCACTGCGGCCGGTGTTGCCGGACTGGGTGCGTGCCGATGTCGAACGCCGGTCGTTGCTGCGGGCCGAACGGCGCGCCGGGCGTGGCGTCCGGTGGGCGCGTCGTCGGGCGGCGGTGACCGCCTTCGGATGGACCGCCGTGGCCGCGGTGACGCCGGTCGCCGCCGTCGTGGACGGCTGGGGCTGGCTGGTTGTGGGCGGCGCGGCGATCATCAGGGCGGGTCTCGCCGGCTGGGAGACGGCCGTGATCCGGCGGGAGGACCGCGGGTTCGCCCTGCCGAGCGCCCCCGCTCCGCCGCCCTGGGCGTTGCGGCACTCGGCGGCCGCCGAGCCGT
>NZ_CDWRCL010000008.1:0-42058 GCF_977927575.1 Frankia sp. CcCS3 | reverse complement strand
TACGTGAATGTTTACGGCCAAGGCTCGGTTAGGAACCCCGAGCAAGGCTCGGTCAGGAGCACGGACCGGCGCGCCCGCCCCGGTCCGGAGAAATCCGTCCGCGGCCGAGCAGTGGTCACTATCACCCCGGCCGGGAAATCCACCACCGCCCACCGGTGCCCCATCCGCCGGGGCGCGGTGCCAGGATCGGTCGGTGTGAGAGTTACAGCCCTGGCTGGCGGGATCGGTGGCGCCCGGTTCCTGCGCGGCGTGCTCGCGGCACTGCCGGAGGCCGACGTGACGGTAATCGGCAACACCAGCGACGACATCACGTTGCACGGACTGCGCATCTGCCCCGATCTCGACACCGTCATGTACACCCTGGGCGGCGGGATCTCGGCCGAACGGGGCTGGGGGCGCGAGGGCGAGTCGTTCGTCGTGGCCGAGGAACTCGCCGCCTACGGCGTCGGGCCGGCCTGGTTCGGGCTCGGCGACCGCGACCTCGCCACCCACCTGGTGCGTACCCGGATGCTCGACGCCGGCTACTCCCTCTCGGACGTGGTCCGGGCACTGTGTGAGCGGTGGAAGCCGGGGGTACGGCTGCTGCCGATGTCGGACGAGCGGGTCGAGACCCACGTGGTGATCTCGGACGCCGACGGCCAGCGCGCGGTGCACTTCCAGGAGTGGTGGCTGCGGCTGCGTGCCGCCGTGCCGGCACAGGCGATCATCCCGGTGAACGCGGAAAAGGCCAAGCCCGCGCCCGGCGTCCTGGCCGCCATCGCCGACGCGGACGTCGTACTGCTCCCCCCATCGAATCCGGTCGTCTCGATCGGCACCATCCTCGCCGTTCCCGGGATCCGCTCGGCCGTGCACGAGACCGCGGCGCCGGTGGTCGGGGTGTCGCCGATCATCGGCGGTGCGGCCGTGCGCGGGATGGCGGACGCCTGCCTGGCTGCCATCGGCGTCGAGACCTCCGCCCAGGCGGTGGGCGTGCATTACGGAGGCCGGGGGCGCACCGCCGCGACGGGGCACGGGACGGCCCCGCGCCCGGGAGCCGGGACGGCGGACGGACTGCTCGACGGCTGGCTCGTCGACACCGCCGACGCCGGCGCGACCGTTCCCGGCGCGACCGTGGCCGCGGCATCCCTGCTGATGACCGATCTGAAGGCCACGGTGGCGATCGTCCGGGCGGCTCTGGAGCTCGCCGGTGTCTGAGCGCAGCGCGGAACGGGCGCTGCGCGTGTTCCCGCTCACCGGCATCGGCGAGGTCCGTCCCGGCGACGATCTCGCCGTCCTGGTGGCCTCGGCCGCCCGGACGCACGGCCCGGCACTCGCCGACGGCGATGTCGTCGTGGTCACCTCAAAGATTGTTTCGAAGGCCGAGGGACGGCTCGTCACGGTGTCCGGCGACCGCGAGGAAGCCAGGCAGGCCATGATCGACAGTGAATCGGTGCGCGAGGTCGCCCGGCGCGGCCCGACCCGGATCGTCGAGACGCACCACGGTTTCGTCCTCGCCAGCGCGGGGGTCGACGCGTCGAACATCGCCAAGGACTCCCTCGCCCTGCTCCCGGTGGATCCGGACGCCAGCGCCAGGCGGCTGCGGTCGGGCCTGGCCACCGTGCTCGGCGTGGATGTCGCCGTCGTCGTCACCGATACCGCCGGACGGCCGTGGCGACGCGGCCTGACCGACATCGCCATCGGGGTGGCCGGCATGGCGGCGCTGCGCAGCCACGTCGGCGACCTCGACGGCTACGGCAACGAGCTGGGGATGACCGAGGTGGCCGAGGCCGACGAGCTCGCCGCGGCCGCCGACCTCGTCAAGGGCAAGCTGGGCGCCACGCCGGTGGCGGTCGTCCGCGGCTACGGCCGGCTGCCCGACGACGGCACCGGCGGGCGGGCACTGCTGCGTCCCGCGGGTGAGGACATGTTCCGCCTCGGCACCCTCGAGGCGCGCCGGGCGGCGCTGCGCGAGCGGCGCACCGTGCGGGACTTCTCCGACACCCCGGTCGACCCGGCCGCGGTTGACCGGGCGATCGCGGCGGCATTCACCGCCCCGGCCCCGCACCACACCACACCATGGCGTTTCGTGATCGTGACCGAGCGACGCGCGGCGCTGCTCGACGCGATGGCCGAGACCTGGGCGGACGATCTACGACGCGACGGGTTCGGCGAGGCGGCCGTCGAGCGTCGGCTCCGGCGCAGCGAGGTGCTGCGGCGTGCCCCACTGCTGATCGTTCCGATCATGGTCCTCGACGGCGCGCATCCCTATCCGGACGCCCGCCGCGCCGCCGCCGAGGAGCGGATGTTCACCGTCTCCGTCGGGGCCGGGGTGCAGAACCTGCTCGTCGCCCTGGCCACGGAGGGTCTGGGGTCGTGCTGGGTATCGTCGACGCTGTTCTGCCCGGAGGTGGTCACCCGGGTGCTCGACCTGCCGGCCGGTTGGGCGCCGATGGGCACGGTCGGGGTCGGGCACGCCGCCGCGCCCGTACCCGCCCGACCGGACCGCGATACCGCGGCGTTCGTCCTCCACCGCTGACCTCGTGGCCGGCCCGTCCCGGGTGGCCCGGTCCCGGATGACCTGGTCCCGGGATGATCCGTGACGCCACGGTCACGGTGCAGCGTGGCGAGACAGGGCGTGTCCGGTGGTGTTCGGCGGGTCGGATCCATCCTGCCCGGACGACGTGGTTCAACACTTCGTAGGATCAGCTGTCGTGGGTAAGAAGAGCGTCGAACGCAACACCCGGCTCGAGCAGTTGCGCCGTGAACAGAAGCGCAGGGAACGCCGCCGCGCGCTGCTCATCTACGGGACGTCGGGGCTCGTCGCCGTCGCGCTCCTCGTCGGCATCATCATCTACAGCGTCGCGGACAGTAGATCGAAGAACGAGGCCCGCAAGGTCGGCTACGTCGCGCCGGCCTCGGCGGCCGCCACCGCGGCCGGGTGCACCGGCACGGCGAACGACCCGTTCCGCGGCTCGACGCACGTCAGCACAGCGGTCACGTACGAGGCGTCACCGCCGTCCTCGGGTAACCACAACCCCGACCCCCTGCCCGACGGCATTCCCTTCTACAACCCGAACTCGGGCATCTCGGCGGAACGTGCCGTACACAACCTCGAACACGGCTTCGTGATCGGCTGGTACGACAAGAGCCTGCCGGGGGATCAGGTCGACAAGCTGCGCAAGCTCGCGGCGAATGCCGGGCCGCGGTTCATCGGTATGCCCTGGACCCGGAGCACCTTCGTCGACAACAAGCACTTCGTCCTGACCGCCTGGGACCGCACCCAGCGATGCTCGACGGTCTCCGCGGACGTGATCAAGGATTTCGTCACCAAGCATGCGAACCCGGATGCCGCCGGGGCCACCTGGGACTCACCGACCGCTCCGGAGTCCGGCGCGGCGGGCGGCACCCTGAACGTGACGGCGGACGGCCCCCTGGTGGATCCGGGCGCGGCCGCCTCCCCGCTCCCCGGCGCGGGCACCATGCCGCTGTCGCCCACCACCCCGACCCCGGCACCCTGACCCTCCCCGGCACGGCGACACGGCACAGGACAAGTCAGCTCCCGCCGTGGCGGATCGGCATCAGCAGGTAGCGGTAGGCGCCCTCGTCAACGGCGCCGCGGCCGCTGTCCTTGCCGGTGAGCACCGCGGGTTTCGCGGCGGCCTCGGCCGGATCGGCGTCGACGAACCCGATCGTCGCCTGATCGTCCTCGACGGCACCGAGCCCGTCCAGCAGGTAGGACGGGTTGAACAGCACCGAGAGCTCGGGACCTGCGTACTCGACCGGAATCGTCTCGCTGGCCTGTGCGCCACCGCCGTCCCCGGCCTCGGCGACGACCTGGTCGCGGGTGAACGTGAACCGCAGCGGCCCGGTGCGGGTGGCGACGACAGCCACCCGGCGGACCGCCGCGGCGAGCGCCGCGGTCTGCGCGGTGACGACGAGCGCGGCCGCCTCGGGCAGGAGCTTGCGGTAGTTGGGAAACGTCCCTTCGATGAGTCGGACGATGGTCTGCCGGCCGCCGGCGGCGAGGCCGAGCCGGGCGCCGGACGGATCGTCGAGGTCCAGGCCAATCATGATGCGGGAGGCCGACGTCGGCATGCGGGCCACCTCGGCGAGAACCTTGGCGGGCACGTGCGCGAGCGCCCACGGATCGTCGACTGTCGGCTGCCAGGGTATGCCGCGTACCGCGAGCCGGTACCGGTCGGTGGCGGCGAGGGTCAGCCCGCGCCCGGAGATCTCCATCCGGACCGCGGTGAGCACGGGCATGGTCTCGTCCCGGCCGGCCGCCGGGGCGACCTGACCGACCGCGGACGCGAACCCGAGCGTGTCCACCTCACCGATCGGTCCGGGAAAGCTGGGGAGCTTCGGGTAGTCGCCCGGGTCCATTAACGGCACGGTGAAACGGACGCTGCCGCAGCGCAGGACCAGCCGGTCACCGTCGACCACGACGTCGACCGTCGTCGCGGGCAGGCTGCGCACGATGTCCGTGAGGAGCCGGCCGGGCACCAGCACCCGCCCCGGTTCGTCCACCGAGGCCGCGACCGGAGCCCGCACCGCCACCTCCGTGTCGTACGCGCAGATCGTCAGGACCGAGGCCGTGGCCGGCCCCTGGCGCGCCGCGGAACCAGGAGACGCCGCGGAACCCGACGGCAGGGGAACCGCGGCGGGCGCCGACGCCGGGGCGCCATGGCCCGCGGTGAGCAGGATGCCGGTCAGGACGTTCCGGGCCGGGCCCGGCCGGTTGGGTAGATGCCGAGCGGCCCAGCCGGTCGCGTCGGCGAACGCGTCGCGTTCCACGCTGAACCTCATGAGTGCGATTGTCCTCGGCCACGGCGCGGAATCGCCGCATTCAGCGGGCGGTGTTTGTTCCCCGTCCGTGGATGTCCGCGAGATCTCCGCCCGGACGGGCCGCAGCCGCCGCGTCGTGAGGAGAGGCGGCGGCGCTACCAGTGGTCCGCCGCCGCCCGCAACCGGTCGGCTGCGCTCAGGTGCGGTCCGAGCTGAATCGCACAGCGCCCGCCGAGAGGGCGGCTCCGGGGAACACGCGCGCCCCGGACCGCAGCTCGTTGCCTCGCTCGATCCGTGCCCCGTCGCCGATGACCACCCCGTCGAGCGCGACACCGGAGCCGATCACCGCGTCCCGACCGATCACGCTGTCCCGCACGACCGCCCCGGCCTCGATGACCGCACCGTCGAACAGCACGGCACCGTCGATCGCGGCACCCGCGCCGACCCACGCACCGGTCCCGACGGTCGCCCCGCCACCGATCTTGGCGTCGGCGGCCACGACAGCACCGGGCAGCACCAGGCAGTCCCCGACCGGCCCCGGCAGCGCCGACGACGCCATCCGGCCGGTCACCAGATCGCGACTGCCCTGCACGAACGCCGCGGGAGTTCCGAGGTCGAGCCAGTAGGTGTCATCCGGGTAACCCATGACCGTCGTGCCGGCGGCCAGCAGTCCCGGGAAGGTCTCCCGCTCGACCGAGACCGGTCGTCCCGTCGGGATCGTGTCGATGACGGACCGCCGGAACACGTAGCACCCGGCGTTGATCAGATTGGTGGGCGGGTCCGGGGTCTTCTCCAGGAAGGCGGTGACGCGACCATCGTCGTCGACGGGCACGACCCCGAAGGCACGCGGGTCCACCACCCGGGTCAGATGCAGGGTGACCGCCGCGCCGGTCCCCGTGTGCCGCGCGACGAGGGCCTGGATGTCCAGACCGGCGAGGATGTCACCGTTGAAGATCACGACCGGATCGTCCGGTCCCCCGTGGAGCCGCTCGGCCACGTTGCGGATCGCGCCGCCCGTGCCCATCGGCTCGGTCTCGGTGACGTACTCCAGCTGGAGTCCGTGCGCCGAGCCGTCCCCGAAGTACTCCTCGAAGACCTCCGCCCGGTACGAGGTGGCGAGCACCACCCGGTCGATTCCCGCGTCTCGCGCGCGAGCCAGCATGTGCGCGGTGACCGGCACCCCCGCGACCGGCAACATCGGCTTCGGTGCCGACATCGTGAGCGGTCGCAGGCGGGTCCCCTGACCGCCGACAAGCATCACTGCGTCCATGGGGCGTCAGTGTCGCAGAACACGCGGTGGGCGCTGAAAACGGATCGGGGTCGGGACCATACGACGAACGGCATGCCATGGTTTCGACACGTTGCGTCGGACCGGGGTTCACCGAGCCGTCCGGATATCCCAAACATCTCGGACATCCAGGACATCCTCAACTACCAGCGACTCGGCTACCAGCGACTCGGCTACCAGCGACTCGACTGCCGGCCATCGGCCGGCCGCGGTCCGCTCAGGCGCCCCGCGCGGCACCGCCCCGGGGAAGCAGATCGGCGGAACGGGTCGCCTTCGCCCCCGCGCTGTCCCGGGCGAAGATCAGCGCGAGCAGCAGCCGGACCACGAGACCGACCCCGAGCAGCAGCCGCAGCGGCGCGCGCGCGTTGCCGGGGTACTGCCGGGACAGGTAGCGGAACATGCTGCGGTGATGAGCCAGCACCATCCGCCGTGACGACCGCTTCGTCGAGTGCCCGCCGAGGTGCTCGACCACCGCGGACGGCACGTACACCGACTGCCAGGACACCTCGCCGACGCGGCGGCCGAGGTCGACGTCCTCCATGAACATGAAGTAGGACTCGTCGAACCCGCCGACCGCCTCGAACGCCTCCCGGCGCAGCAGCTGGCAGGAACCGGACAACCAGCCGGCGGTCATCTCCCGGGGGAGGCCCCGCTCCCGCCGGTAGGAGGCCGTCCACGGATTCGTCGGCCAGCACCAGCCGAACAAGGCGTGCCCCACCCCGCGGCCGAGAGAGGGCAGGTCCCGGGCCGAGGGGTAGAGCGCCCCGTCCGGATTGATGATCCCCGGGCCGAAGGCCCCGCCCCCCGGCCAGCGGTCGGCCGCGGCAATCAGTTCGTCGACCGCACCGGGCGCGAAGGAGATGTCGGCATTGGAGATCACCAGCCAGGGCCCGCGGGCTCCGGCGGCACCACGGTTGACCGCGGTGCCGTAGCCGAGGTTGCGACCCGGGCGCACCAGGCGCACCTCGGCCCGCTCGGCGGCCGCCCTCGTGCCCTCGTCGAGGTGCGGCGAGTTGTCCACCACGACGACCTCGTAGGGCCGCGTGGTCGCCTTCGCCAGCGAGTCGAGGAAGGCGCCGATCACCTCCCCGGACCGGAAGGTCACGACGACAACCCGGATCTCCGGATCCACACCCATGTCTCGCCCGCCCGTTCTCGCCCACCGCTGGTCGCCCGACACGTTCCCGTGACGACGCACGGCACCTTGCACCGAGGAGACCGTAGCGCGCCCTTTGCAGCGTTCCTCGCCCCGGGGCCGGGCCGACGGGCGCCTCAGCGCTCGGCGACCGCCCGCGCGTAGCTCGCGAGATGCGCCTCGGCGCTGGCCGCCCAGGTGAACTCCCGGGCCCGGGCGAGACCGGCCTGACCGAGCTGCCTGCGCCGCTCGGCGTCATCGAGCAGGGCGCCCATCTCCCGGGCGATCGAGCCGGCGTCCGGCTGGGTGTAGGCGACGGCATCGCCGCCGACTTCCGGCAGCGACAGGCGCGGCGTGGTGAGAACCGGGGCGCCGCAGGCCATCGCCTCCAGCACCGGCAGCCCGAAGCCCTCACCGTGCGAGGGATACGCCACCAGTGACGAACCTCCCAGATAGCCCGGCAGGTCGGAGAAGCGCAGATAACCCGGCCGGATCACCCGCAGGTGGCTCGGCACCGAGGCGACGGCGGCATCGACGTCGTCGTCCCAGCCGGAGCCGCCGGCCAGGACGAGCGCGGGCGGCTCGTCCCGCCAGTGCACCGCCTCGGCCCAGCCCCGGATGAGGTTCGGCACGTTCTTGCGCGGCTCCAGCATCCCGAGGAACGCGACGTAGCGCGAGTCGCCAAGCCCGAGCCGGCGGCGCACCCGCCGCTTGTCCTCCTCGGTCGGCGGATGGAAGGTCGACGTGTCGACGCCGTGGTAGGCGACGTCGGTGGTCGTCGGCTCCCCGTCGAGCACCCGCACCAGCTCGTCCCGGGTGGCCTTCGAGGGGACGATGATCCGGACCGCCCGGCGCACCGCGGTGCGCATCGCGGACCGGAAGAACGTGCCCTTCACCGCGGTGTGCATGTCGGGCTCGGTGAAGAAGGTGACGTCGTGAATCGTCACGCACACGGGCTGGTGCGCCCGCAACGGCATCGTGTAGTGCGGTGAATGGATGACATCGGCATTCACCTGTTCGGCGACCAGTGGCAGCCCGGTCTGTTCCCAGGCCAACCGCGCGGGCCGGTGGGCGATGGCCGCCGGCCCGGACAGAACGGTGGCGTGTGGAGCCATCCGGCTGTAGCGTTCCTCATCCGACCGTTGGCAGACGAGCGCCATGTCCGCGCCGGTCGTGCCCAGCGCCGCGACCAACCCGTCGACATAACGCCCCACGCCACCACGGTCGGCCGGGACCGAAGTGGCGTCGACGAGCACCCGGGGTCCCACGGCGCTCCCTCCCTGACGCGCCACCCGCGACGGGGTGGTCGCTTGCTTCACGGTGACCGCTTGCTTCTCAACGGGGGCAACACTACGCCCGCCCGTCGTCGGCGACGGACACGGCGGGGGAACCGCTGACTCGACGGTAGAGCGCCCACGTCGCCAGTGCTGCCCCTTTCCAGGTAAATGACCGGGCACGAAGGCGTCCAGACTCCGACAGCCGCCCCCGCAGGCCCGGATCGCCCATGACCTTCGCCACCGCGGCGCCCAGCGCGGCCGGGTCGTCCACCCCGACTACCACGGCGGCGCCCCCACCGACCTCGACCAGCGCGGGGGCATCCGAGACGATGACCGGCACACCGTGCGCCATCGCCTCGACGACCGGCAGCCCGAAGCCCTCCGACCGGCTCGGCGCGAGCAGTACGCCCGCAAGGGACAGGACCACGGCGAGATCCTCGTCACTGAGCCGCCCAAGGGTGCGCACCCGGTCCGCGCCCAGACCGTGCCTGGCCGCCGCCGCGCGCACGTCCAGCCCACCCCAGCCGGTCGCGCCGACGTGGACCAACGGCAGGCCCGGATCGCCCGGTCGTCGCAGCGCCGCGAGCGCGGTGTCGAGGCCCTTACGGGGTTCGAGCGTGGCGAGGGTGAGTAGATAACGCCCTGGAGGGGGTAGCCCCATCCGCGCGGCGCGGGCGTCGGCATCGGGCGGAACCCGGACCACGGCGTCGGCGACTCCCTCCCCGATCGCGTGCAGGCGGTCTTCGGGGATCGGCAGATGCCGGGCGATCTCGGCCGCCACCGCGAGCGTCGGCACGACGATCGCGTCGGCGTGGCGTGCGGCCCGTTCGCCCATCAGCCGGTGCCACCGGACCCCGTGCGGGGTCAGGGTCTCGGGATGCGTCCAGGGAACGGCGTCGTGGATCGTCACGACGAGCTTCGGGCGCGGCCGGCGCCGGTCCAGGGCATCACCCAGGGCCGGCGCGACGGTTCCGGAGGCCCAGGAAGCCAGCGACGGACGGGGCGGCGCGCCGGAAAGTCCGGAAGGTGAAGATGAGTCCACATAACCCGGAGAGCGCCGATAATCCGGAGAACGCCGGGAGTCACCGGACCGTCGCCCGCGCCGGGACCCGGTCCGAGAACCGGTCCGGTCGTCGAGGCCGTGCAGGGCGTCCGCCACCGAACCGGTCACGAACCCCCGGGTGCCACCCGTGGGTGGCACCAGCAGGGTCGGAGCGTGAATGACGTCCACCCCTGTCGGAGCCGGGCCCACGCCACACGCCCAGGCCACGGCGAGTGCGCGGCGAGGCAGACCAAGTCGGAACGGACCGAAGACGCCGGGCAACACGGCCGGACCGACCTCCCGGCGCCCGGCACACCACCCGGTCACCCGGTCCTCGGGGGCGGCGGTGCGGGCGAGCGCCGCCGCGAGCTCGGCGGAGTAGCGCCCGGTCCCGCCAGGAACCGGCGCGAGCAGCTGCTCGACAAGGAAACCCACACGCACGGGTCACAGTCTGCCCCTGCCTCCTCCATTCCCGGACAGCCGGCCCGGTCCCCGGACAGCCGGGGCCGGTGGGCCGGCGGGGTCAGCGGCCGCAGGCGCGCAGGGCCGCGAGTGCCATCACGGCGCAGGAGATCCCGCCGACCAGGTATCCCCAGCCCCGATGGCCGAAGAGCGCGAACCCGGCACCCATCCCGGCCACGATCAGCCCGAACAGCAGCACGGTCAGGACGACGGCGAGGATGCGCTGGTTACGCAGGGAGGTGGGGGGCGGCGGCGGGCCCGTCCGCGGCCCGTGCTCCGGCTGCCGGCGCGGTTCACGGCCGGGGCCCGGGCGTGCCGACCGGCCGGCGGACGCCATCGTTCAGCCCTCCCGTTTGCGGGCGTGGGTGAGTACGACGCTGCCCGCGGTGTCGGGAGCCCGCCGGTCCGACAGGGCGACGGCCGGCGAGAGCACGGCCGCGGCGTTCCATCCCGTCCTGCCGCCCTTGGCGGACAAGGTCAGGTAGAGCCGCTCGGCGCGTTCGCTGCGGAACATGTACGTCTGCCGAATGACCTCGAGCCCGACATCGTCGAGCAGCTTGGCGAGATGGTCGCCGGAATAGGTGTGCCTGACGTGGTATCGCTCGCGGTGCCGGTCGAACAGATCCGGCCAGGACGCCGCCCGGGTGAGGGCGTCGGCAGACATCACCAGGTCGCCACCCGGACGCAGCACCCGCGCCATCTCGGCAAGCGCGGCCGGCCCATCGTCGAAGTGCTCGATGGCGCAGACCGACATGACGACGTCGAACGTGGCCGCGGCGAACGGCAGCGCCAAGGCGTCCCCCTCGACGAGCCCGGGATGCCCGCGCAGCCGGCGACCGAACTGCAGCTTGTGCCGGGCGAGGTCGAGGCACACCGCCCGAGCCCCGCGACGGACGGCCTGGCCGGCCCAGTAGCCGTCACCGCCGGCCACATCGAGCAGGGTGCGCCCGGCCAGTTCCCCCGCCCACGACAGCAGGGTGCCGACCTCCCGGCGACGCATGACATGTACCTGATGGCCCACGAAGGCGAGGGCGTCGTCCCGCACCGGGCTCACAGGTCGGCCCCGCCCATCCGGTCAGCCTTGCTCATTCCAGTCCGCCTTCCGAGTCCACGATTCACGCGTGGTCTACGATCCATGGATGGGCCGTGACTCGCGCATACGCCACGGCTCAGGTGTGCCCAAGCGCGCCCAACGTCACATCAAGGTAACGCTCCCACGCCCCGTCGATGTCCGGCGGTATGACCTTCGAGCGCAGCCCGGCGAGCACGCCGGGCTCGTAGAGCCGCCGCAGCGCCACCGCCAGCGCCTCCGCGTCGTCGGGCGGCACGAGTAGACCGTCCACGCCGTCGCGGACCGTGGTGGCGAGTGTTCCCACCGTGGTCGCCACGACCGGCACGCCGTGCAGGTGCGCGAGATCGACGTTCTGCGACGCCGTTCCGGCCCGGTAGGGAAGCACCAGGGCGTCGGCACCGGCGAACAGCGCGGGCACCTCCGCCGCGTCGACATAGCCCGACCGCAGGTCCACCCGGGTGGCCAGGCCGAGCTCCTCGACCAGCCGGGCGGTCTCCCCCGTCCCGCCCCAGAACTCGCCGGCGACGGTGAGACGAACGTCCGCCGGCCCGCGGGCCAACGCCCGCAGCAGGACGTCCAGTCCCTTGTACGGCCGCACCAGCCCGAAGAACAGCAGATTGCGCCGGGTGACGTCGGCGGATGGCCCACCGCGGCCGGCCACCGGCCCGGGCGGCGAGGACGGCAGACCCGAGGAGGACGGACCCGAGGACGGCAGACGCGAGGACCACAGGTGCGTGGCCATCTCGGCCACCAGGACCGGAGCAGGGGTGAGGCACGCGGCGAGCTCCGCCTGGGCCGGCGTGTGGACGAGAACAGCCGACGACCGGCGCAGCACCGCACTGGTCAGCGGTTCGTCCACGGCCCGGCGCTCGTGCGGCAGGACGTTGTGGCAGAGTGCCACGACCGTGGGACCCGCGCCTCCGGAACCCGCTCGCCCGGAACCCGTGCCCCGGCCGCGCAGCCCCCGGGCCCGCAGCCCCGGGGCCCGCAGTGCGCCGAGGACGCCCAGGTAGGCCGGGGCCTGCACGGGGGTGACGACGACCAGGATCACCGCGTCGGCCTGCCGCCGCAGGCGCCTGCCGAGCCGGATCCACCCATCCGGTCTGCACCACGACAACGGGTAGCGGGTGACCTCGAACGGCTCCATCTCGGGCTCGGTGACGCGCTGCACGCCGGGATAGAGCCGCGCGGGGTATTGCGCCGACCAGGACTCGACCGCCACCTCGTGGCCCCGCGCCGACAGCCGGTGCGCAAGCTCGGTGGTGTGCTGCGCGATCCCCCCCTTGTAGGGATGGGTCGGACCGACGATCGCGATGCGCACGCCGGTCAGGTGTCGCTGCGCGAGCGGGCCACCAAATCGCCGATCAACGCCAGCACGACGATCTGGAAGCCGACCAGAATCGCCAGCAGCGTCGACGTCGCCACATGGAAGTCGTAGCGGATCACGTCCACGATCAGCTTGACAAAACCCAAACCCATGATCCACAGGGCGGCCGGCATGAGAACCTTGATCGGATCGAAGTACATCACCATCCGCAGCACCTGAAGGATGTAACGCCGCGCGTCCCGGAAGGGATGGAACTTCGACGTTCCGGACCGTTTTGCGTAATCAATCGGGAGGTAATCCACCGGATGCTGGTTCGACAGGAAGGACATCGTGATCGTGGTGACGCAGGAGAAACCGGGGGGCAGTAGCCGCAGATAGGGCAGGGAAACGTCCCGGCGGAAGGCGCGAAGCCCGGAGTTGAGGTCGGGAATCTTCATGCCGGACAGCCGCTGGGCGATTATCCGGATGAACCATTTCGCCGGCACCCGGGCCCACTTGTGAGTGCCCTCCTCGGTGCGGCGCGCCCCGACGACCTGGTCGACGTCGAGGTTGTCGTCCAGGTAACGGACGAACTCCGGGATGCGCTCGTTCGGGTACGTCATGTCGGCGTCGGTCCAGACGACGATCTTGCCGCGGGCCTCCTGGGTCCCGATCCGGCGGGCCGTGCCGGAACCACCGTTGCGGCGGAACGGCATCACCCGCATGCACGGGAACCGCGGGGCCACCTCGCGCAGCACCGCGAGCGTGTTGTCGGTCGACTTGTCGTCAATCGCCAAGACTTCGTAGGAGTAACCGCTCGCGTCCATCGCGGCGGTGATGCGCTCGAGTTCGAGCACCACATGGTCCTGCTCGTTGTAGCAGGGCAGCACGATGGTCACGTAAGGGGTGTCCGGACCGGCGGCAGCGACGCCGTCCCCGGAAGCCGCCCGCACTGGGGTGCCGGCCTGCGGATGTTCAGGTCGGTGGATGGCGCTGACACTCACGTCGGTGTGGCTCCCGGTCGTCGTTCCGGCCCAGCGGCGTCCCGGGCCGGCGTCCTGGCGGCCCGGCGTCGTCAGTTCCCGCCCCGATCGCCGGTCCGTGGCGATGGTGCACGCTCCGTCGAGGGCTCGCGCACGACTCTAGAGTGGCATGCCCGCCCCGGCGAGCCGACAGCCGGGCGGTCCCGGCCACCGGGGCAGCGCCTACTGTTGCTCCGTGGGTGCGTTCAGAAGTGATCTGCGGGAGTATGTGCGGCACGTTCGTTCGCTGCGGGCGGCGCAGGAGACCTCGGCCCGCTCGTTCGTGGCCGGGCTGCGTTACCCGCTCGCGTACAGACAACCGATCTGGACCGGTTCCCCCACCGTGATCGAAGGCCGGGAACGCATCGAGTTCGCCGAGGGCGCATCGCTACGGGTGGGGCTCGGCGCGTTCGGACTGTCGACCCGGCGCGACACCTCGATCATCCGGGTGCATCCCGAGGGCCGCCTGCGCTGCGAAGGTGTCGTGTCGCTGCAGCGGGGCGTGCGGATCGTCGTCGACTCGGGCGTACTGGAACTCGGCCCCGGGGCGAACATCAACGGGTTCGCCAAGATCCTCGTGCGCGAACGCGTCTCAATCGGCGCCTGCTGCAACGTCTCGTGGGACACCCAGCTACTCGACAACGACTTCCATCCGATGGTCGTCGACGGCGTGGAGCAGCCGATGAGCGGGCCGATCGTGCTGGAGGACCGGGCCTGGATCGGCACGGGGGCTATCGTGCTCAAGGGCGTGACGATCGGCGAGAGCGCCGTCGTCGCCGCGGGCTCGGTGGTGACCCGGGACGTGCCGCCCAAGGCCGTCGCCGCCGGATCCCCCGCGAAGATCGTCGGCCACATCGACTCCTGGCGCTGATCCGGCGCCCGGATCGCGCGCTCCGGACGTCGGGCCTCGGCTGCCCGCGTGCCACGCGGACAGCTCCGCGGCCACGCCTAAAACCGGAATCTTCGCCTCGCCCAAATCCGACAGATCCTGCTATTCGACAGATCCTGCTATCCGTGCTATCCGGCGGACTTTGCATCCGGATAGCCGAAGGCATCCGCCTCGATCCCCCGATTCAATAACGGTGAACCAGCCCTCGAGCGGTCACGATGATGGTTGCAGGCTGTGACACCGCCGGTCCGGGAACACCGCGACAACGGTCTGGACACCAGCCCGGAAGCACCCGCACCACCGTGCGCGACCAGGGCTGACTGGAGGAGGGCACCCATGATGCCGACGGGGAATCGGGGGTCCGTAGCATGACTCCACCTTCGTCCGATGGGACTCTGCCACTCGTGGGTGACTCTGTGGATTCGACCGCAACGGCCCGCGCCGACGCCAAGGCCGGCGGAGACGTGTTCCCGATGGGGACGCGCTTCCGGCCGTGGGGGATTCTCCGCACCACCCCTGCGGCCATCTGGGTGATCACTCTGCTCTTCACCGCGCTGCTGGCCGGCTGGTCGGTGATGATGCCGCAATACCATGCGCCCGACGAACCGAACCACGTGGACGCTGTGATGCGGCTCGTCGAGGGCAAGGGCTGGCCGTATCCGGGCCGTGCGATCGTGACGCAAGGTGGCGTAGGGGCGATCATGGCCGCCCCCTACGGATCCGAGGAGCGGCCCCGCGACCTGTCAGCCGGCCCGTTCACCGCGGCCGACGCCGTCCCCCGCCACGATCGTCCCAGCTGGGAGGAGTTGGACCGGATGCCGGCGCCGAAGGGCGGCATCCAGCAGCTCGTGCAGCATCCCCCGCTGTACTACTGGGTTGACGCCATGATTCTCAAGGCCGTCCCCGGCGGTGGCGACCACCTGCGCTGGGACGAGATCATCGGGATCCTGCGCCTGGTCAGCGTGGCAATGGTCGCGCCGTTGCCGTTGCTCGCCTGGGCCGGGGCGAACCGGCTCAGCGGTGGCAGCCGGGTGGCGGGGATCTGTGCCGCCCTGGTACCGCTCGGGATCCCCCAGCTCACCCACATCGGATCCAGCGTCAACAACGACAACCTGCTGGTTCTGACCAGCGGCCTGGCCACGGTCTCGATCGTCTACGTGCTGCGCGGGGACACCTCCCTGCGCACCGCGGCCTGGACGGGGGTCTTCGTCGGCCTCGCCCTTCTGACGAAGTCACTGGCGATCATGCTGGTCCCCATGGCGGCGCTGGCCTACCTCGTCGCCTGGGGCCGGGCCCGACGCGACGCCCGGGCTCCGTGGGCGCGGGGACCAGCGGCCGCCGTGGCGGCGACCGGACCGGCCGCCATCGCCCCCTACCCGGCCGCCCCTTACCCCCCCGCCGACCCCCGCACAACCAGCCCCCGCACAACCAGCCCACATGCAACCGGCTCTCACCCCACCGAGACGGAGCCCTTCCTGCTCGCCGAGGCCGGACCCACGGGACCACCCGCCTCCGCGCTTCGCGTGCCCTGGCGCCAACTGCTGCTCGGCGGCGCGCTGGCGATCGCGCTCGGCGGCTGGTGGTGGATCGTCAACATCGTCCGTTACGGCACCTTCCAACCGGAGACGCCGGGATTCCCCCTCGGCCAGTATCTGAGCGACGACTGGGGTGCCTACACCGAGCTGCTGATCAACGGGACGATCCTGCGCTGGTGGGGATCCTTCGGATGGTTCGAGGTCAACCTGACGACGGTCCCGGTGCGCACGGGCACCGCCGTCGTCATCGTCTTCTTCGCCCTCGCCCTCATCCGGGCCCGGACCGGACGCATCCGGGTGGACCTGCTGTTCCTGCTCTGGCCCACCTGGGCGCTGTTCGGCCTGATGACCCTGCAGTCCGCGAAGAACTTCGACAGGTACTTCCACGTCAGCGGGATCTCCGGCCGCTACCTGTATGCGGGCCTGGCGTCGCTGGCGATCGGGGTCGGGATGGGCGCGGCGGCGACCGGCCGCCATCTCTCCCGGATCATGCCGCTGCTCTTCCTGGCCGGCGCGACCACCCTGCAGGCCTGGGCGATCTCGATGGTGTTTCCGCACTTCTGGCAACTCGAGGGCGGCGACCTCGGCGACGCGTGGGACGCGATGGCGGCGTGGGCACCGTGGTCGGAGGGCACCCCGAAATGGCTTGCCGGCGCGGTGTGCGTCCTCGCCGTGGCGGCCCTGGCCTGCTGCATCGGGGTCCTTGTCACCGGCGGTCCGGCCCCGTCAAAGGGACGGTCACCATCGACGGGACAGCGACCGGCTCCACCGCTCGCGCCGTACCCGTCGCACCTGCCGTCGCCGGAACGGCCGCGGCGCGCCGCCGCGCCGGATGCCACCACCGGCTCGGGCCCGGCGGCCGGTACGGGCCCGGAGCCCACCGGCCAGGGCCCCTCCGCCGCGGGGCCTCCGCACTCCCCCTGATCCGGCATCGCCGACAAGGAACCGGAAACCATCCGACCATCGTGCGCGTTCACTCACGGAGAGTCACACTGAATCCCGAGCCTCGGACAAGGCGCAACCGGCCACGGCGGCGCTGCGCATCGGAGCTCGGGGGCCTCGGATGGTGATTCGGAGGCGCATAGGATCCGCGATGTCAACCATCTCGGTTCGGGAGGGGTCTTGCGCCGCAAGCGGGAGACGGGCAGCGCGCGGACGGTGGCGCCCCCGTCCGCATCGCCCGCTCCACCCGGCCCCGCCTCCGGGGCGAACCCCCTGGGGCCCGAGACGCCCTCCGGGCCCGTCGCTCGGTCGGGACGGGGGACACCCTCGGCGCCGGACTTCGACCCGGTGGGCGGCAGCGGTCTGACGGCACCGCCCATGGAGCCCCTCGACAGCAGCGACCCGACCGAACTGGGCCAGTTCACACTGCTGGGGCGCCTCGGGGAGGGCGGGATGGGGACCGTCTTCCTCGGGCGGGGCAGGCCGGACGTCGCCGAGTACGCCGGCCGGCTCGTCGCGGTCAAGGTCATTCGACCTGACCTGGCCCGGGTGCCCGAGTTCCGGGCCAGGTTCCGCCGGGAGGCCGACATCGCGCGCCGGGTCGCCCGCTTCTGCACCGCCGAGGTACTCGATGTCGTCGATCCGCCGGGCGGGCGGCCCTACCTCATCACCGAGTACATCGACGGCCTCACCCTCGCCCAGACGGTGGCCGCGGCCGGCCCACTGCGGTCGGCCGACCTGGAGCGCGTCGCGGTCAGCGTGGCCGCGGCGCTGACCGCCATCCACGGCGCCGGCCTCGTACACCGTGATCTCAAGCCGTCCAACGTGCTGCTCTCAGCCTTGGGCCCCCGCGTCATCGACTTCGGCATCGCCCGGGCGCTGGACGCCCCGACGATGCTCAGCCAGGAGATCCAGCGGATCGGTACACCGGCGTTCATGGCCCCGGAGCAGGCCAACGGCGAGCCGGTGACGGCGGCGGCGGACGTCTTCGCATGGGGTGGCCTGGTGACCTATGCGGGCACCGGCTCCTTCCCCTTCGGGGACGGGCCGACGCCGGTGCAGCTCTACCGCGTCGTACACCGCGAACCACTGCTCGACGGTCTCGCTCCAGCCCTGCGGCCGATCGTCGAAGAGGCCATGCGCAAGGACCCGGCCACCCGGCCGAGTGCCCAGGAACTGTTCCTTCGTCTGGTCGGAATGGGCCCGACCACGCATCCCGACCCGGAGGTGACCCGCGTCATCCGTGCCGGGGCATCGATGCCCGCGCCCCCGCAACGGACCGACCCGGACCGCTCCGCGCCCGGACAGAGATCGGATCCGCCCACCGAGGCCGAGTTGGAGGGACCGCCCGGCGCGGGTCGTGACGAGACCGGGGACGAACCCACCGGGCTAGCGGCGACCGGAGGCAGGGCGAACCGGGGCTTCACGCCCGTCGACCCTGATCCGGGCGGGTCTGCCTCGGGCGAGCCGGTCGGCGCCGGGCCGCCCGTCGACCCGTCGGCACGGGACCGCGGCCGGTGGAACTGGCGCCGCGTCGTGCTGCTGGCCGCCCCGGTCCTCGCGGTCCTGCTCATCGCGGCCCTCATGCCATTCGCGCTCACCACCGGCAGTGACCGGCGGCCGAGCCGGGAGGAGACGGCCGCTCGCGTCGCTCTGGCCGCCGAGGCCGTCCGCAACTCTGATGCGGACCTGGCCGCCCGGCTGTCCCTGGCGGCCTACCGCATCAGCCCGGTGTGGGAGGCCCGCGCCGGGCTGCGCACCTCCTTCGCCGCCGCGACGGCGACGGTGCTCGACGGGCACACGCAGTCGGCGCTCGGTATGGACATCAGCCGGGACGGGCGCCTGCTGGCCTCGACCGGTGCCGACAACCTCGTCCAGCTGTGGGACATCTCCGCGCGTTCCCATCCGGTGAAGCTCGCCACCCTGGCCAGGCACACCTCGTGGACGCTCGACGCGGCGTTCAGCCCGGACGGACGGCTGCTCGCCACGGTCAGCTACGACCGGTCGGTGATCCTGTGGAACCTCAGCGATCCGCGCCGCCCCGTCGAACTCTCCGTCATCCTCGGGCACAACGGCTGGGTGCTCGACGCCGCGTTCAGCCCGGACGGGAAGGTACTCGCCACCTCGGGCTATGACAACACGGCCCGGCTGTGGGACGTCACCGATCCGCGCCGCCCCAGTCAACTGTCCGTGCTCGACCGCCACACCAGTTGGGTGAACGAGGTCGCGTTCAGCCCGAACGGTCACCTGTTGGCGACCGCCAGCGCCGACCGGACGGCCCGGCTGTGGGACGTCACCGATCCGCGCCGGCCGCGACCGCTCACGGCCATCACCGCGCACACCGACTACGTGTGGGCGGTCGCCTTCAGCCCGGACGGCCGGCGCCTCGCCACGGGCGCCTATGACGGTACGGCCCGAATCTGGGACATCACCAACCCGTCCCGGCCGGCGGCCACCGCCTCCTTCCCTGCCGACGAGAAATGGGTGTTCGACGTGGCGTTCAGCCCGGACGGCAGGACCCTGGCCACCGCGGGCTGGGACACCACGGTGCACCTGTGGGATGTCACCGAACCGGGCCGGCCGCCGGCGATCGGCACCATCACCGGGCACGGGGACTGGGTCCAGGCCCTGGCGTGGACACCGGACAGCCAGGGCATCGCCACGGCAAGCGACGACTACACCGTGCGCATCAGCCGGATCGGTGACGCCGACCTGATCGCCGCCGCGTGCGCCGACCCGTCGAAGCAGATCACCGATGCCGAATGGCAGCGCCACATCTCGGACGTGCCCTACCAACCGGTCTGCTGACCACCCGAGGTCCGGTCCGAGGTCCGGTCCCACGGCGGTCGCCGCGTGCCCGGCGGCGCTGCCGGCGGGGGTGGCGCCGGGGCGGCCGAGCGGCGCCGCAGAGCGGGCAGGGCGCCACGACCCGCGACACCGCTCTCGGCGATCCGCGTCTGCACCCTCGCCAGGCGGTCCTGTCCGGTGGTGCTCAGCCGGGACCGCAGCACCGAGTTCGCGATCCGCGCGACCTGCATCAGCTTGGGCTCGTCGACGTCCACGGCCGCCCAGTGGCTCTGGGCCCACCGCTCCTCGCGTTCCTGCCCGTGCCGGCGGAGCTCGGCGACCTCCTGCTCGAGCTGGGCGATGCGGTGCAGGTGCTCAAGCTCGATCGCCGCGAGCCGGCTGCGCTCGTCGTCCAGGCGCGCCCACTCCCGCTGCCGCGCCCGGGCGACCGCGGCCGCGGTGTCCTGCAACCGCAGGACGTGCAGGTAGAGGTCGATGCGGTTGCGTTCCAGGCGGGAAAGTAACCGGTTGGACATCCACGGAGTGAGCAGGTCGGCGACGCGACGCGCCCAGGGAGCCCGCCGGTCGATCACCACGCCCAACCCGAAGATCGGTGCCACGGTGAAGAAACGCAGGTCGGGGTGGTCGGCGACGAAGTCCTCGACGGCCGTGCGCACCCCGTTACGCGGACCGCCCTCGGTCAGCGCCCAGGCGAAGGCTCCCATGCCCCGAAATCCCCCGGGAACCGTCTCCCTGTTGTCGATCTCGACACCGACGTCCCACGAGTGCGGCTGCCGGGCGTCCTCGGGAATGCGGTCGGGGTTGTAGTACTGGTCGCGTCGGCCGGCCGGCCAGCCGACGTCGTGCAGGATCACCAAGGGAAAGTAGGACCGGCCGAACAAGGTGACCGCGCGGTCGATCTCGGTGAGCTCGCCGTGCACGGTGGCGTAGTTGTGGTCCCCGTCGATGAGGTAGGCGTCGGTCGGCGCGTGGCCGTCGAGCGCCTGCGGGCTGTGCCCCCGGATCACGTGCACGTCGAGGCCCCCGCCGGAGGCCGGCGACACCCCGGGCTCGGGATCGATGACCACTAACCGCCCGCCACCGCCACGGCGCAGCAGGTCGACGAGGAGCGAGGTGGTGACTCCGCTCTCGGAACCGATCTCCGCGATGCTGCGCGCCCCGGACGCCTCCAGCAGCGGCACCCAGATCTCGCGCAGATCGGACAGGGAGTGCAGGAGCAGGGGCGCCAGCGTGGGTTCGGCGGCGTCCCCGACCTCGACGGCGTGATCGCCCTGCCGGGTGAGCGCCGTGCCTGGTCCGGTGCCCGGTCGGGCCTCGAGGTCCGTTCCGGCGTCCATTCCGGCGGCGACGGCGGCGAGCTCGGCGAAACTGTCCCGAACCTCGCTGCGCTCTGAGTCCGGGCGGTCCGTCACCGCGGTCCCCCGAGCTCGCGCCGGATCTTGCGGGCCGCCCGCAGCGGCAGACCGTCGCGGGCGGGCTCCGCCGCGGGCAGAGCCAGCGGATCACCCCGGATGCCCATCCAGCCGAACGCCAGCTCGACGTCGAGGGCGTAGACCCCGGCGAGCTGCGGCTGCGTGGCGAGGTCGATCGTGTAGACGAACTGTGGGTCGTCCCCGGTGATCTCCACCAGGTTCGGCTGGAGCAGCCGGCCGCCGAGGAGTGCGAGCCGCTGGGCGGGATCGTCCAGCGAGGTGATGGTTATCTTGTCCGGCTCTGGGGTGTTGTTGATATGAAAGGACAGCGTCAGCCAGTCCAGGCGGAGCAGACCGCGCCGACCCGCCGGGTCGATGCGGATCCGGCGTGCCCCGACCGCCTCCAGGCTGAGCCGGACGATCGACAGGCCGTCGCGGGCCGACCGGGTGACCGCCGTCTCCTTCGGACCATTGACGAAGTCCCCGCCCGTGTCGATGTAGACCTCCACGGGCCCCGCGGCGGCCTCGGGCGAGACCTCCTCCGGCGGGATGCCCGCGGCGGCGGCCAGCCCGCTGATCACCGCCAGCGGCCGGTTCGCGACCCCGGCCACCCCGGCGGGCCAGTAGAGCTCACGCATGGAGATCCGGTCGATGTCGGCCGGGGTGAGGTACGGCATCCGGCGGACCAGCTCCGGCGGCAGCAGGCCCTCGGTGGCGTCGGAGCCGAAGTTGTCGTCGTGCGCCCAGGCACCGAAGGCCGCGGCCTCCACCGCGGTCGGCCGGGCGACGAAGCGGGTCAGCGTCCGCAGCCCCGCCTGGCGCGCCCCGGCGCAGGCCAGCGACGGCATCGGGGTCTCCGAGCGCCGGTAACGCAGCCATTCCCGCTGGAAGGCCAGGACGCCGTCCTGGACGGCGGCTCGCTGGGCGACCTGCGTCCGCGAGGTCCGGTCGATGCTGAGCACCGGATTACCCATCTCGTCGAAGGAGACCAGTGACCCGACGTCGGGCATGCAGAGCTGCTCGAGTACCTCGGGGCTACGCATGAGCTGGTTCGCCAGGGTCTCGGGCTGACCGCTTGTCGCAAGATATCCCTCCAGCTCCAGACCGGCCAACCGGTGCGTCATCGCCGCCTGGTTCGTAGCCAGGTACAGGCCGAGGATGTCCAGCCCGCGGCCGGTGGAGGCGAGCAGCCGGGTGAGCAGCGCCTGGATGGTCCCGCCCCAGCCCAGGTCGAGGAAGACGACCCGGCCGCTCTCGGGTAGCTGGCTGTCGAGGTAGCGCACGTAACGCTCACGCAGGCGGGACGCGGTCAGCACGATCTCGCTGCGGATCCGCTCATCGGAACAGAGCGCCTCGAGGGTGTCGTCGAGCAGGCCGGGCACGTCGAGGCGGCGGTCGGCCAGCGCCGAGATGCCGGCGACGTTCTCCAGCCGGACCCCGAGCTGGCGCAGCAGCTGCCCCACACTCGGCGCGTGCCGACGGACCAGGAAGCTCCTGAGCTCCTCGGGGTTGCCCTCGAAGACGTTGGCCAGCGCGCACACCTGCCGCGACGCCCACAGCGTCGAAATGGTGACCCCGACATCCTCGCCGGGACCGACGAGCAGGCGGGAAAGGAAGTCACCCTCCCGCATCAGGCAGTGGATGTGGTCGGCGCCGAAGTCACGGGCCCGTTCCACGGCCCACTCCGCGAAACCGGTGAAGACCGGCCCGAAGACCGTCGCGCCGGCCTCCCAGTACCGGCGCAGCCCCGCGGGGACCGCGAGGGCGTCGGCACGGTGCAGTGATCGGGCCCGCAACGCGGTCATCCCGTAGTCGCCGTCCACCGGGTCGATCGGGAGGTCGTCGCTCGGCGCCTTACGCAGACCCTCGAGCTCGAGGGTCTGCTCCAGCGCCCCGGAGTACTTCGGGTAATGGATGGCGACAAGCCCGTGCTCGCGGGCGCCCTCGACGTCGGCGACGGGGTGGTCGCCAAGGTGCACGACCCGGGACGGCTGCAGGTTCGACGCGGCGAGCATGTGCTGGAACAGCCCGTCGCTCTTCGACGTCCCCGCGTCGGAGGAGGTGAAGATGTGGGTGAAGGGCACGCCGGCCAGCTCCGGCCGGTTCAGCAGCCGTTCGAGCTGGCCGGCCGAGAAGTACGTGTCGGACAGCAGGTAGACCGGCAGGCCGAGCTTCGTCATGGCGAGCTCGGCGAGCTCCACCACGGCGAGGTCGGCGCGGCAGAGCTCGCGTTCGACCGCGACCTCGGCGTCCAGGAGGTCCTGGACGCCGGGGGCACCGGGCAGCGCCGGCAGCAGCAGCTGCCAGATCTCGTCCAGCCGCACCTCATGGGTACCGCGGGTGGCCCTGGCGTGCAGGCGGGCCAGCTGCTCGGCGTGGACCCGCAGCCGGGCGAACTCGCCCGGGGAGACGCTGGCGGGCAGGTGGCCCGCGTCCGCGAGCCGCCGGCCCAACAGCACGAAGGCATGGGCGGGCTCTGGCACCATGCGCCACAGGAGGGTGTCGAAGACATCCAGAGTCAGGGCCTGTGCCCCGCCCGACTCCAGGTGCGACCACACTTCGCGTAGCCGGACGTCGGTGAACACGACCGTCCTCTCCGTGCGGCCGGTTACGACCGCTCCATGCGGCCGGTTACGGCCGCCTCCGCCGGGTCAGCCACGACGGCCGGCGTGCGTCGGGATTCTCCCGCGCGGCCTCGGCCGGCCGAAGCCAGATGGACGGATCAATACTATGAACCGTGCTCTGGCCGTCGGCCACCGGAGTGGGTGGCGTCGCCCGCCCGGCGATGGCACGGTACCGTCCGATTCTGACGAGAAGCGGGCCAGTTCGACCCTATACACCATTGATTATTCATCCACAAGCAGGGCGATACTCTCGGTAGCCGGAAAAGACGGCCGGCCGGGTCGCGGAACCCGCTTGGACGTGGGACGAACCAGGGACGCCTCGGTCTCGGTAGTGTTCAGGTCCCCGGAGTGTCGAGCCGAAGTGTCGAGGAGGAGCGGACAGGTGCAGCTCCAGTCGCGCCATGGCGGCGAGCGGTACCCGCGCATTCGGGAGACGGGGAGGGCGGGCCGTGTCACATCTGGCTGACGCCGCGCTGCCGGCGGGGGCGCCGATGGCTCCGTCCGCCCCGGAGCCGGAGACCGGTCCGCCCGGGCCGCCCGGGCCGGAGCACCATCACGCGCTGGACTCGAGTCGGCTGGCCCGTCGCAGCCGGGCCCAGACGAGGGTGCGCTGGGAACTGCTGCGCAATCTCATCCGCAAGGATCTCAAGATCAAATACAAGGGATCGACGCTGGGATTCGCCTGGTCACTGGCGAATCCGATGCTCCTTCTCGTCGTGTATACCTTCGTGTTCCAGATCGTGCTGAAATCAGGAATCCCCCGCTTCGGTATTTACCTGATGTCCGGGCTGCTCGTCTGGAACGCCTTCTCGGGCAGCGTGTCCGCGTCCTGCGGCAGCGTCGTGGCGAACGCGAACCTCGTCAAGAAAGTCCGCTTTCCCCTCGCCGTGCTCCCCCTGTCGGCGGTCGGCTTCGCCGCGGTGCACTTCCTGCTGCAGCTGCTGGTCCTGTTCGTGGTGATCTTCGCGCTCGGCTACAGCCTGCTCGGCCCCGAGCTGCTGCTGCTCGTCCCGGCCGGAGCCGTCGCCCTCACCTTCACCGTGGCGCTGTCCCTGCTGGTCAGCGCGCTCAACGTGCGTTACCGCGACACCGCCCATCTGCTCGACGTGGCGCTGCTCGCCTGGTTCTGGCTGAATCCCATGGTGTACGCCTTCGGCCTCATCCAGAACAGGTTGGCCGACCTGACCTGGGTGTACCTGCTCAACCCGATGGCCGTCGTGGTCATCACGTTCCAGCGGGCGATCTACGATCCACCCCCGGGTAACTCGACGGGTTCCGCCCCCATCCTGGCGAACCCGGGATACACGTTCTACCTGGAACATCTCGCCGTCGCCGGAGTGATCTCCCTCGTCCTGCTGTGGCTGGGGCTGCACGTGTTCCGCGCCCTGCAGGCGGACTTCGCCGAGGATCTGTAGTCGGCCCGTGGCGGACCGGCCCTGTCCTCGTCGCCCGCCGAAGGCCCCGGGAGCCAGCACGCCGACCGCGGTGCGATCATGATGGGACGTCCGCAGGCGGCCAGCAAGGAGTAGCAGTAGTGGCCCGACACTCGTCCGCGTACCCGCCGAGCCCCGCCGCCCCGCCCGAGGGCAGGGAGGCCGCCACGCCACCCGGCCCGGCGCGCGAGGCGCCCGTGGTGATCGAGGCCGCCGGAGTGAGCAAGAAATTCGTCTCCTACCACAACCGGGCGACCAGTCTGAAGGAACGGTTCGTCCGTCGGGGCGGCCCCGCCGGGGACGACTTCTGGGCACTGCGCGACATCGACGTGACGATCGGGCGAGGCCAGACGGTCGGTCTCGCCGGTGCGAACGGCTCGGGCAAGTCGACGCTGCTCAAGGTGCTCACCGGGATCCTGCGCCCGACGGACGGACGGGTCGCGGTGCACGGTCGGATCGCCTCGCTGCTCGAACTCGGTGCCGGGTTCAACGGCGAGCTTTCCGGCCGGGACAACGTCTACCTCAACGCGTCCCTGCTCGGGCTGTCCAAACGGGAGATCGATCAGCTCTTCGACTCCATCGTCGACTTCTCCGAGCTGCGCCACAAGATCGACGATGATGTCAAGCACTACTCGTCGGGCCAGTACGTCCGCCTCGGCTTCGCCGTCGCCGTGCACGTCGACCCGGACGTGCTGCTCGTCGACGAGGTCCTGGCCGTCGGGGACGAGGCGTTCCAGCGCAAGTGCCTGGCCAAGATCGCCGAATTCCGGGCGCAGGGCCGCACGATCCTGTTCGTGACGCACTCCCTCGACCTCATCGAGAACATGTGCGATCGCATCCTGGTCCTGGAGTCCGGGTCGCTGTTCTTCGACGGCCCGCCGGCCGTGGGTACCAAACTGCTGCGGCAGAAGCTGGGCAGCCTGCCCGCGGGGGAACCGGTCTCCTACCAGTACGCCACGGTCAGGCCGGAGTCGGTCACCTTCAGCCACAAGCCGGGCGGACTGCCCACCGTGCAGTACGGCCCCGGCGAGTCCCTCACCGTCAGCGTCGAGTTCGACGTCACCGAGGGTGCCCCCGAGCACGTGTACCTGCACACCTACATCGTCGGCCAGAGCGAGGTACCGATCTGGATGATGGAGACGCCACCCGGCGGGCTCGCCATCGGGCCGGGCCGCCACATCGTCGACTTCTCGGTACCACGCCTGCCCGAACTGCTCGGCGCCTTCGCGGTGAAGGTGCACGTCTCGGACGCCGCCACCGGCGCCCCGGTCACCACCCGCCGGTTCGAGGAGCTGTTCGGCGTCGGTGGTGCGCAGGCGGACGGACTGCTCAAGGTCGACTACGATGCGAGGTTGCGCGGATGAGCGAGGAACGCCCGACCCGGCCGGCGGCGGGATCGGCCGCCGAGTCGAAGACCGCCGAGCCGCTGGCGACCATCATGATCGTCAACTGGAACGGCGCACATCTCCTCCCGGCCTGCCTGGACGGCATCGCCAAGCAGGAGGCGGATTTCGCCTACCAAACCTGGGTAGTCGACAACGCCTCGTCCGACGGCTCACGGGAGCTGCTCGCCGAGCGATACCCCTGGGTACGCGTGGTGCCCGCGGAGCGCAACCTCGGTTTCGCCGGCGGCAACAACCTGGCGCTGCGCCAGGTCACGACGCCCTTCGCGGTCCTGGTGAACAACGACGCGATCCCCGAGCCCACCTGGCTCGCCGCGCTGCTGGCGCCGTTCGACGAGCCCGGCGGCCGGCATCTCGGCGCCACCACCGGCAAGGTCGTCTTCCTCCCCCGGTTCCTGCGGATCAGGCTGCACACGCCGACCTTCGTCCCGGGTCCGCACGACTCCCGCGAGCTGGGAGTGCGGGTGTCCTCGGTGACGGTGAACGGGCGCGAGGCGCTGCGCGAGGTGCTCTGGGAGAAACTCACCTACGGTGCCGAGGGACCGAGCGGCTCGCCGTACTTCTGGACCCGAGGGGACGGCGAACTGTGCGTGCCGATCCCCGACGGCGGCCCGGTCACCCTCGGGTTCACCTGGGCGGCGGAATCGCGCAAACAGGTCACCCTGAGCTGGGACGGCCCGACGGGCACGTCGGCCGGAGGGCGGGCGGACCTCGCGGTGGGCCCCGAGTCGACGACGGTGTCGCTGACCGTCGGCGGTGAGGCGCCGCGGGTGGACGTCATCAACAACGTCGGCGGCATCGTCCTGACCGACGGTTACGGTGCCGACCGCGGTTACCAGCAGGTCGACGCCGGCCAGTTCGACCAGCCGGAGGACGTGTTCACCGCCTGCGGGAACGGGATGGCGATCCGCTCGCCGCTCGGCCACGAGCTCGGCTGGTTCGACGACGCGTTCTTCCTCTACTACGAGGACACCGACCTGTCCTGGCGGATCCGGGCCCGCGGGTACGGCATCCGCTACGTCCCGGGGGCGGTGCTGCGTCACATCCACTCGGCGTCGAGCGTCGAATGGTCACCGCTGTTCATCTTCCACACCGACCGCAACCGGCTGCTGATGCTCACCAAGGACGCGACCGCGCCGATGGCGCTGGCCGCCGTGATCCGCTACCCGCTGACCACGGTCTCGATCGCGGTGCGCACGCTGCGCCAGGCACAGCGCGCGCGCAGCCGACCCGCGATCCGACCGACCCTGCTGCGGCTGCGAGTGTACGGCTCCTACCTGCGGCTGCTGCCCGACATGCTGCGGGCCCGGCGCGAGATCGGGCGCAGCGCCGCGCAACGGCGGGCGAGCCTGCAAAGCTGGCTGGTGTCCCGATGAACGATCCCGCGAGAGCCGGCCAACCGGCCGAGAACGACCAACCGGCCGGCGACGCACCGGCCGAGGGCGACCGACCGGCCGGCGGGGTGCGGGCGGCGGTCTACAACCGGTTCTGGCACTCCATGGGCGGCGGGGAACGCCACAACGGCATGATCGCCCAGGTACTGGCCGCCGAGGGCGCCGCGGTCGACCTCCTCGGGCACTCCGAGGTCGACCTCGCGGCGCTCGGCGAGCATCTCGGGCTGGATCTCGCCGGCTGCCGGTACGTGCGGTTGCCGGACCGGGGCGAGGAGGCCATCGCCGTCCTCTCCGGGCGCTACGACCTGTTCGTGAACGGTTCGTACATGAGCCGGATCATGCCGAAGGCCCGCCACTCGGCGTACCTGTGCTTCTTCCCGACGCCGTTCGACCACGACATGGCGGCCTGGCGTAAGGCCGCGGTCCGCACGGCCGGGCCGCTGCTGCGCGGGGTTCGCCCGGCGGTGAGCTTCGGCCAGGGCTGGTACCCGCCGGAGGGCGGCCGCCGCCGGCAGTGGACCTGGACGAACGGGGCGGGCATCCTCGCTGTCAGCCCGGGCGAGCGGCGCACCCTGCGCGCCGATATCGGCCGGCCCGGCGCGCCCGTCGGCACGGCCTTGCGCCTCCTCGACGCCGACGGCAGCGTGCTGGCCAAGCTGCAGATCGGCACCGACTTCACCCCGTTCGAGGTATCGCTGCCGCCGTCGGCGAACGGTACCGAGCTCACCCTGGTCAGTGACGCGTTCTCGCCGGGCGCGGCGGACGTGCGCGAACTCGGCGTGGCGGTGAGCCGGCCCCGGGTCACCGACGGTGGCGAGGGGCCGATCGCCCGGCTCCCGCTGCGTTTCCCCTGGCTGCTGCGGGACCCGGCCGACCTCGGCTACCTCGACGGCTACAACGTGGTCATGGCCAACTCGCGGTTCACCCGCGGCTGGATCCGCCGGTTGTGGAAGCGCGACGCCGACCTGCTGTTCCCCCCCATCCAGGTGGAACGGCTGCATCCGGCGCCGCGGCGGGAGAAGGCCGTCGTCACCGTCGGCCGGTTCTTCGCCCCCGGCCTCGGCCACGCCAAGCGACAGCTGGAGATGGTGCAGTGGTTCGGCGACCTGTACCGCGCGGGCGACCTGCCCGACTGGACGATGCACGTCGTCGGCGGCTGTGAGGACTCTCAACTGCCCTACCTGGAGCAGGTCCGGGCGGCCGGCGCGGGGCTGCCGGTGCAGATCCATCCCAACGCCCCGCGCGCCGAGGTCGAACGGCTGCTCTCGACCAGCTCGGTGTTCTGGTCGGCCACCGGGTACGGCGAGGACGACGACCGGCGTCCCTGGACGGCGGAGCACTTCGGGATGACCACCGTCGAGGCGATGGCCGGGGGCTGCGTTCCCGTCGTCATCGACCGGGCCGGCCAGCGAGAAATCGTCCGGCACGGGGTCGACGGCTACCGATGGACCGGCTCGGAGCAGGTTGCCTCCTTCACTCGCCGGCTCGCCGCCGAGGACGGTCTGCGCGGTCGGCTCGCCGCCGCGGCGATCGAACGCGCCCAGACCTTCTCCGATGCGGCGTTCGCGCGGCAGTGGCGGGAGATCGCCACCCGGCACGGGCTGTACGAGCGGTGAAGCGGCGCGGTGTGGCGTGGCACTCCCGGAAAGGAGGGGGTGATCCCGGCATGAGGGTCATGCTGGACGGCACGCCGTTGCTCGGGCAACGCACCGGGGTCGGCCATTACACCGAGCATCTGCTGACCGGGCTCGCCCGGCTCGCCACCGAGCCCGGGTGGGAAGCCGGGGCCGGGTGGGAAGCCGGGGCCGGGTGGGAAGCCGAGGCCGGGTGGGAAGCCGAGGCCGGGTGGGAACTCGCGGCGACGGCGTTCACCTGGCGCGGGTTGGGCGAGCTCCCGGGCGCGCTGCCGGCCGGGGTGCGAACGGCGGCCCGGCGGGCACCGGCCCGGCTGTTGCAGGACGCCTGGGCCCGCTCGGAGTACCCGCCCGTCGAGTGGCTCACCGGCCCCGCCGACGTCATGCACGCGACGAACTTCGTCCTTCCACCCCTGCGCCGGGCCCGCGGTGTGCTGACCATCCATGACCTGTCCTACCTGCGTACCCCGGACACGGTGACGGGGGCGTCCGCCCGCTACAGCGATCTGGTCCCCCGCGGCCTGCGCCGGGCGTCCGCCGTGCTGACGCCCAGCCGCGCGGTGGCCGACGAGGTGGTGACGGCCTACCGGCTCGACCCCGCACTGGTGACCCCGACGCCGCTCGGCGTCGACGACGCCTGGTTCACCACGGCGAAGCCGAGCCTCGCCTGGCGCAGGGCCCGTGGCCTGCCCGAGCGGTACCTGCTGTTCGTCGGTTCGGTGGAGCCCCGCAAGAACCTCCCGGCGCTGCTGGAGGCGGTCCGCCGACTGCACGCGGCGAAAATCGACGCTCCGCCGTTGGTGCTCGTCGGGCCTCCGGGGTGGGGACCGGCGCTGGACCTGGCGAACCTGCCGTCCGACGCCGTCGTCGCCGCCGGTTACCTCGACAGCGAGGCGCTGCGGACGACCGTCGCCGGAGCGAGCGTGCTGTGCTTCCCGTCCCGGTACGAGGGCTTCGGTCTACCCCCCCTGGAGGCGCTCGCCGCCGGGACTCCGGTGGTCGCCGCCGACATCCCGACCGTGCGGGAGGTCACCGCCGCTCTCGTCGACGTCGCCGCCCCCGCCGGCCGGACCCCTGGCCAGGCCCCCGGACGGGCCATCACCCGGCCCAGCAGTCCGGTGCGGCTCGTTCGGCAGACCGACCGCGACTCGTTCGCCGACGACCTCGCCGAGGCGATCCTGGAGCTGCTCGACTCCCCCGGCGACACCGACGCCGGCCGGGCGCACGCCCGCACGTTCACCTGGCGGCGCACCGCGCAGCTCACCGCGGCCGTCTACCGCCGGGTCACCGAGCTTCCATAACGCGACAACGAGCAGGACACCGCCGAGAACGGCCCATCCCGCCAGGCACGACAGCCCGAGGTCGGGCGGGCCCGGGGCCGTCTGGTCCCAGGCGGCCCGCAGCCGGTCCAGGTTCGCCAGCGGGGCGAGCGCGGGCCGCTTGAATGCCAGGTCACGGATGAGCATGACCACGGTGAGCGCCGCCAGCGCGGCGACGACCGCGACCGTCGGCAGGCCGCGGCGGCCCAGCGGCAACGACCCGCAGCAGGCCGCGACGACGAAGGCGAGGATCGGCAGCATCGGCAGCAGGTACCGGGTGAACGGCGCGCCTCCGACGGCGACGTATCCCACCAGGGTGGCGACGACGAGCAGGCAGTGCAGGGTGAGCAGAAGGCCGATGACGACGCTGCCGGCCAGCCGGCCTCCCGGCGGATCCGCCTCGGAGTGCCCGTCGTCCACCCCGTCGTCCACCGGCCGGGCCTCGGTGGTACCCGCGATCCGGGCGGCCGGGCGTGCAGCGGTCCGCAGCCGGGCGCCCAGGACCCGAAC
Organism: Frankia sp. CcCS3; assembly: GCF_977927575.1. Taxonomy (NCBI): domain Bacteria; kingdom Bacillati; phylum Actinomycetota; class Actinomycetes; order Frankiales; family Frankiaceae; genus Frankia; species Frankia sp. CcCS3. The sequence goes on along the minus strand of NZ_CDWRCL010000008.1, from coordinate 10,787 downwards.
CCCCGCCGCCACCAGGCCCGCGCCGGTCACGACCGCGACCCCGACGGCGATCGTCCGGGCGTGACCGGTCAGCAGGACGGGACGTCCGAAGAACCCGCGGTAGGCGTGCCACCAGAAGTCGCTGTCACGTAATACCTGCCAGGCCGACGTCCGCCCATCGCGGATCGGGAACATCTCGGCGACCCGGCCCGAGGCGGTGGGATCGCCGTACCGGCGCACGTTACGCAGGTAGAACCAGCCGGTCGCGGCGAAAGTCAGCGCGACGAGCGTGACCGCGGCCGTTAGGCCACGCCCGGCTCGCCGCAGCCGGCCACCGGACGTCCGCATCGAGACGGCGGCACCGAGAGCCGGGACGACCACCGCGACGGCCAACGCGCCACTGGCCCGACTCGCCGCCGCGGCCGGGCCGAGCACCGCCAGCGCCGCCAGGGTCCGCGGCCCCGGTCCCCGGCGGATGATCGCGACGGCCACCGCGAGCAGGCCGGTAATGGTCGCCACCGCCAGGGTGTCGTTGTAGACCTGGCCGGAGATGAGGACGAACATGCCGACCACGCCGACGATCGCCGCCGCGCCGACGGCGACACCGGGCCGCCCCGGCAGCACACCGCGGACCAGCGCCGCGGTCGCGATCACCGCGATGATCCCGAACGCCACGTTGAGAAGGCGGGCGGCCCGGAAACCGGCCAGCGGATGATCCAGCGCGACGCCCGTCCGGAGCGGGACGGCCTCGACCGCGTAGAACAGCGGTGGATGGTTCGCGGTGTAGGTGAGGTCGACATTCGTCAGTGGTCGGCCGAGGCGCGCCCCGCAGAGCCGATCGACGTGGGAGGCCACCGCGGCCCGCGCCTGCTGCGGCGACACCACGCAGTCGGCGGGCAGTCCCGGCATGCTCGGGATGCGGGAGTGCACGGGCGAGTCGAGCACGGGCAACGAGCCGTCAGCGACGACGAACGCGTAGGCGGTGTGCTGTGCCTCGTCGGCCGAGGTGAAGGGAGGCACGACCGCGGCGACGAGCACGCCGAGCGCGGAGAAAACCATGCCGGCCGCGACCACCCCGGTCACAAGCCAGCGCCGCCCCGGATCCGACACCCGCCGGACCTCCGACACCCGCCAGGCCTCCGGCGCCGCACCGGTCCCAGGCACCTGCGTGGAGGTTTCGACCGCCTGCCACGCATCCCCGCCAGGCACGTCGGCAACCCTCTCAGCATCGGCCGGGCGGTGTCGCCCCGACTACCACGCCACAACGCCGGTCAGCCCGTCGAACATCAGCGACGATCGTTTGGCGGATACGACGGTATCGTCCGCTTGGCGTCAGCTGTCCGGCGGTCCGTTATCCGGCGGCCGGCGCTCTCCGGCGGTCCGGGTTTGGAGCGCGGCAACGAATCCGGCCACGCCCAGGATCGCGGCCGATCCGATCGGCCCGATGACCGCGGCGAGGTAGCGGTAGTCGAATCCGGAGGTCAGCGCGGACAGCACAAGGGTCGACAGGCCGGCCCCGGCGGCCAGCCAGAACAGCCGCCCGACCCCCGGCCACGCTGCCGTCACCCCGCTCCTGCGCACCCGGCGAACGGCCTCGAGCAGTACTGCCGCGAGACCCGCCAGCAGGCCCAGGCCGACGAGCGGCATCGGAGCGTAGGCCAGGCGGGAGTAGACGGCCAGCCAGCCCGCCGCGGGGTTGTGCACCTCGGTCGCGACGAAATAGCCGTCGTCGGCATGCGGATCGTCCGGGGTCAGCACGTTGGTCACGCTGGACGGCAGTTCCCAGGTGTCCGCCCGCGAGGTCTTCGTCGTCTCATGCCGGACCGGGGAGAGATAGCCGACGAGGTACCGGGCCGACGTCGTCACCAGCATCCACGGCTGGTCACGCACGACCTCGCCCGCGAACTCGGCCGCGAGGTCCTCCCGTCCCGGTGGGATGTGCCGGTGCCCCTGGCGCAGAGGGGAGTCGGCCGGCCACAGGTAGCGAACCGGCGAACCGCGCTGGTCGACCGGCCGTGGGTCGCACAGGGTGCGCAGGTCCGCTCGCGACAGCGCGGAACAATCCGCGAACGGCGCCACCCGCCCGTACAGGAAGAACCCGGAGTGCGCGGAAACGGCGAAGCCCCCTCCCGCCGAGGCGCTCCACCCAGAGTAGGCCAGGATCGGCGCGGCGGCGGCCAGCGCGAAGGCGAGGACGGGTCGGGCCGCCCGAGGAGCGGCAACCGACCCGGCCCGGGAAGTCGCGCGCCGCCGGTCGGCCAGCACGGTGCCGAGCAGGACGACCAGGCCGACCGCCAGCGGGCCGTAGCCCACCGTCCGCACGCACAGGCAGGCTCCGAGCAGCAGGCCGGCGGCGGCGCAGGCAACGGGCCGAGGGCGTCCCGGTAACGCGAGCAGCGCCACGCCGACCGAGACGAGAACCCCGAACAGGCTGTCGGCGAGGACGAACTGGCCGAGGTCCAGCACCCACGGGGAGAGCAAGGCGGGGGTGGCGGCGAGGGCAGCGAGCCACGGCCGGCGAGCAACCCGCAACGCCACCGCATAGAGCGCCACCACCGCGCCCAGCGTGAGCAGGTGCTGGACGACGACGACCCGCGTCAGGTGGGCCTGCCCGTCGAGGATCCGCAGGAACATCGGGTAGCCCGACGGCCGCCAGTCGCCCGGCCAGATGTCCCGCCATGCCTGGTCGAGGTAGGCCGCCGAATCCCCGAGGTACATCAGCGCGGGCGGGTAGGTGACGATCACCAGGACCCGGGCAGCGATCCCGGCGGCGACCAGCAGCAGAAAGACCGCGTGCCGACGGGGCGTCCCGCGCAGGCGCCGACGCGCGGTCGGAATCGCGGCTACTTGAGGACCTCCGCGGTCTCGTCGGACTCCGCCGAGCCCGGCGCCGCGGGCCGCGCGCCACCGACGGTGTTTCCCAGGCGGATCTCGGGCAGCAACCAGGCCAGCGCGAAGGCGCACAGACCGATCGGCACCGCCACCAGGAAGACGGTCTGCATCGCGTCCGAGAACGCCTGGACGAATCCGTCCCGGATCGTCGGGGGCAGCCTGTGGAGCACCTGGGGGGTGATGTTGGAACCGGAGGCGGACAGACCGGGTGGCAACGGGATGCCCGCGAACCGCTCGGCGAGGTTACCTCTGAGCTGGTTCGCGAAGATCGCGCCGAATACGGCGGTACCGAACGACCCGCCGATGAACCGGAAGAAGGTCGCACCCGAGGTGGCCACGCCCATCTGCCGGTAGTCGACAGCGTTCTGCACGGCCATGACCAGGACCTGCAGGACCGCGCCGATCCCGACCCCGAGAAGGAACATGGACAACGTGAGCTGCAGCGTAGAGATGTCGGGACTGATGAACGACAGCAGGAACAGGCCGATCGACATCATCGCGGTACCGACGACCGGGAAGATCTTGTAACGGCCCCACCGGCTGATGAGCCGGCCGGAGATGATCGAGCTGAGTAGCAGCCCACCCATCACCGGCAGCATCTGCAGGCCGGAGTCCGTCGGGTCGACTCCCTTCACCACCTGGAGGAACAGCGGTAGGAAGACGATCGCGCCGAACATCGCGAAGCCGACGACGAAGCCGACCGCGCCGGCCACCGAGAACACCCGGACCCGGAACAGGGTCAGCGGCAGCACGGGTTCGACCGCCACTCGTTCGACGAACACGAACCCGACGAGGAGCACAACTCCCGCGACGCCCATCCCGATGATCTCCGGTGATCCCCAGGCGTAGGTGGTGCCAACCAGGCTGGTCAGCAACACGAGGCTGGTCGTCGCCATGGCCAGGAGCACGGTGCCGAGGTAGTCGATGACGTGCCTGATGCGGTTCCTCGTCGCCGGGAGCGCCAACGCCGTCACCACCAGGGCGACCGCGCCCACCGGCAGGTTCACGTAGAAGACCCAGCGCCAGGAGAGATGATCGACGAACAGGCCGCCGAGTAGCGGACCGACCACCGACGACACGCCGAACGTCGCGCCGAACAGCCCCTGGTAACGGCCTCGATCGCGCGGCGGAACGAGATCACTGATGATCGTTATTACACTGATGATCAACCCGCCGCCATCGAGCCCTTGGACAGCGTCGAAGGCGCGGCCGAGAGTGTCGGGCAACGAGGCGTCATCCGGGGACTCCTGCCACCGCACGGTCAGGGTCCGCACGACGGCCAACGTCGTCGCGACCAGCACGACGGGGTGGGGGTCACGATCGGGATCGAGCCCGCAACGCCGGCCGATCGCCTCGGCGAGAGCGCGTTCGTAGGAACTCCAGCTGGCCGCGTTGGCCATGGTCAGATGCAGATGGGCACGGATGATCGCAAGCCGGACGCGCCACAGCTCGGCCTGATCGGGCGCGACGAGGGCGGCCCGATCCAGCATGACCGCCCGCAACGCCGCCAGCGGCTCCTCCTCGGGAGGGCGCTCCGCCACCGCTCCCCCGGACCCCCCTACAACTTTGTAGTATACGCACTTATTCTCATCCTGCAAAATTCTACTGTGACAGTCAACACGATCGGCGCCCACCGGGAACCGTCGCCGAAGGGCCGGGCGGATCGGGAAGACGGGGCCGGGCGGGGGACCGGACAGCAGGCGAGAACCAGGCGAGAGTCAGACACGCCCCCGCCCCCGCCCGCGGCCGGGGGCGCGGTGGGCCGACGGTGGCCGGTCGCGCAACGATCGGCAGAAAGATCGGTACCCGGCAGAACGATCAGCCGCGCAGCGCGTCGCCCGCCGCGACGAAGGTCGCGGACAGCGCGGCGTCCCAGGCCCGCGGAGGAGTGAGTCCCGCGTCCACCCACGACCGCCCGGAGAGCACCGCGTAGGCCGGGCGCCGGGCCGGACGGGGAAATGCCTCCGTCGTCGTCGGCGTCACCTTGGCCGGGTCCTGGCCCAGCGCGGCGACGATCTCGCGGGCGAAGCCGAACCACGTGGTCTCGCCGGCGTTCGTGCAGTGGTAGACGCCGGTCGGTGCCGCCGAGGAAGCGAGCTCGATCAGCCCCGACGCGAGATCGGCCGACCAGGTCGGCGAGCCCACCTGATCGTCCACAACGGACAGCGTGTCCCGCTCACGGGCCAGTCGCGAGATCGTCTTCACGAAGTTGCTGCCGGTCCGGCCATAGATCCATGCGGTGCGCACCACGTACGAGGCATCGGGCAGCAGGCCTCGGACAGCCTCCTCCCCGGCCAGTTTCGTCCGGCCGTATGCCGAGACGGGACCGGTAGGATCGTCGACCTCGTAGGGCTTGGCGGCCCGCCCGTCGAAGACGTAGTCAGTCGAGATGTGGATCAGGGTCGCGCCGACCTCGGCGCAGGCTGCGGCGAGGTGCGCCGGCCCCGTGGCGTTGACCGCGTAGGCGCCAGCCTCGTCCGACTCCGCCGCGTCGACGTTTGTCCAAGCCGCCGTGTTGAAGACGACCAGCCCACCCTGGGTCTTCGCGGGACGCGCCTGGTCGCGCAGGACGGCGCGCACCCGGGCCGAATCGGTGATGTCGAACTCCGCCCGGGTCAGACCGGCCCAGCCGTACACCCCGGAGTCCGGTTCCGCGGCTCGAGCCTCGAGCAGCCGGCAAAGGTCGGCCCCGAGCTGACCGGCGGCACCGGTCACGAGAAAACGCACCTTCCGAGTGTCGCAGACACCCTGACCCGCCCGGTTCAGGATCCACCCAGGATCAGCCCGTGTCGAGAAGAGGGCAACAGACAGGCGACGGTTACCCCACGCCGAGCTCGTCCGAACCTCTCACATCGGTCGTCTACGCTGGCGTCAACCATGGACGCCCCAGAACCGCCGATCATCGACCGTAGCTACACCGCCGGTCCCGCGCCTGATTCCGCGGCGGGGACCCGGCCGGCGGGGACCCAACCGGCGACCGAGGCGCGAGGCGAGGCCGCCGAGGCGGTGTCGATGCCCGGTCCGCGGCGCGTGCCGGTGTTACTGCTCCTCATCACGGCGGTTCACCTCGGCCTGCTGCTCAGCTACGCGTTCGTGTATCCGACCTGGACGGGATACGACGAGGCTCAGCACGTGGACATGGTCTACGGCCTGCAGCACGGAGTCGGCTGGCCCGCACCAGGCAAGAAGATCATCTCGACGGGTGTAGCCGCGACCTCTGACGACTTCGACCGCGGCCGCTTCCAGGACATGTTCCAGGCCGGTGGGAAACAGCGGGGCTCCCCGTCCTTCGCCGAGATCGATCCGACGCCACGCGGCCAGCGCCAGGCGTTCGACGCCCTCGGTGGGGTTACCCCCGTCGGCGACGGCCGCCTCTCCAACCAGATGGTGCAGCATCCACCATTGATCTACGTGGTCGGCGCCAGGCTGCTCGACGCCCTGCCGGGCTCCAAGCACTGGGCCTATGACCAGCAGGTCTTCGTCCTGCGTCTGTTGAACATCCTGGTGGTCGCGCCGCTGCCCCTGCTGGCATGGCTGGCGGCACGCCGCTTCGGACTGGATCAACCATCGGCTCTCGCCGCGGCGGCCCTGCCACTCGCCGTACCCGGGTTCACCAGGGTCGGTGCCACCTTCAACAATGACGGCATCCTGATGCTCGCCACCGGCGGGCTGACCGTCACCCTCGTGGGTGTGCTGCGCGGCGACATGCGTCGCCGCGCAGCCGCCTGGGCCGGAATCTGGTTGGGAATCGCCCTGCTGTCCAAGGCGTTCGCGCTGGCCCTGCCGGCCGTGATCATCGCCGCCTATCTGGTCGGCTGGTGGCACCTGCGGCGTGCGGGCCGGCATGCACCGGAGCGGTCTGCGTATCCGGCCGGCCGACTTTTCGCGTCGCGTCGCGCGATTGGCTCCCTGCCATGGACGCCGGCCACGCTGGCGGTCGGCCTCGGGCTCGCCCTGGGAGGCTGGTGGTGGATCAGGAACTACGTCCTGTACGACGCCGTCCAGCCGAACGGGTGGGCGACGAACCCGCCGCGGCGGGAACCACTGCTGCTTCCGGACTCCTTTCTCACCTGGTTCTGGTACTTCTTCCGGACTATGATCAGCCGCTTCTGGGGCGGGCTCGGCCTGTTCGAGCCGCCCCAGCTCTCCCCGGTCGCCATCGTCGTGGCGACCGGGGCGGTCGTCGGACTGTGCGCGGCCGCGCTGGTCGCCGGACCACGCCGCGCCGCGCGGCCGGACCGGCTGGCGAGCGATGCCGGGCCGGCGGTACTGCTGCTCCCGGTCGCTTTCGCCTACCTGATGGTCGGGCAGCGCAGCTGGGCGGAGTACCAGCAGTACACCCGCGGCATTGCCGTCCAGGGCCGGTATCTCTACCTGGGACTGGTCGGTCTGGGGGTGGTGTTCGCTCTGGGCCTGCGCACGGCGCTGCGCGGCCGGGAGCGACTGGCACCCGCCGTCACGCTGGTCAGCGCGCTGCTGATGCAGGGTCTGGGGCTGCTGGCGATCTGTTCATACTACTGGTTGCCGCGCCAGGTGTCCTTCACCCCGGCTCGCGTTCCCGAGGTCGTCGCGGGGGCCGGCCGCTGGGCGCCGTTCCCGGTCGGCGTCACGATCACGGTCTTCGTGCTGTCGGCGGTGCTCGTCGTTCTCTGCCTCGCCGTCGCGGTGCGGGCGGGCGGAGCCGGGGGCGCGCGGGCGGGGGCGCGGTCACGGGATCGGGTCCGGGATCGGGTCCGGGCGTAGGCGGTCACCGGCCGACGCCCGCCCCACGAAGTCCGTCGCGGATGTGCAAGGGAGGTCCGCTCCGAGCGGGCCTCAGGTCCCCGTCGTAGCCACCGAGACGCGGGAGTGGTCGCCCAGCATGAGCCGATGCGCCCTGGGCAGGGCCGCGGAGGGGACGACCTCGGCATCCCGGCCGATCAACGAGTCCTCGATCCGCCCGATCCCACGGATCGTCGCCCGCTCCAGCACGATCGAGTACTCGATCTCGGTCCGTTCGATGGTGCAGGAGTGAAAGATCGAGGTGAACGGGCCGACATAGGTATCGACGAGGGTGGTGTCCCGGCCGATGATGGCCGGCCCGCGCACGGTGGACCGGACCAGCGAGGCGCCCTCCTCGATCACCACACGGCCGACGATCGTGCTGTGCTCGTCAACGCTGCCACGGATCGCCGGCTCGATCGACTCGAGGAGGTGGCGGTTTGTCTCGAGCATGTCGTCGAGTCGGCCGGTGTCCTTCCAGTAACCCTCGACCAGGTGCGAGGCGACCTCGTATCCGCCGTCGACGAGCCACTGGATCGCCTCGGTGATCTCCAGCTCGCCGCGGGCCGACGGTTTGATCGCCCCCACGGCGTCGTGGATGGGGGTGCCGAACATGTAGACGCCGACGAGCGCCAGGTCACTCGGCGGAACGAGCGGCTTCTCGACCAGTCGAATGATCTTCCGGTCCGCACCGAGCTCGGCGACACCGAAGGCGGAGGGGTTGTCGACCCTGGTCAGCAGGATCAGGGCGTCCGGCGTGGTCCGTCGGAACTCCTCGACCAGGCTGGAGATCCCACCGATAATCAGGTTGTCGCCGAGGTACATGACAAACGGTTCATCGACGAGGAAGTCGCGGGCGATGAGCACGGCATGCGCCAATCCGAGCGGCGCGTCCTGGCGGATGTAGGTGACCTGGATCCCGAATGCCGAGCCGTCACCTACCGCCGCCTGGATCTCGTCGGCCGTCTCCCCCACGATGATCCCGACATCGGTGATACCGGCGTCACGGATGGCCTCCAAGCCGTAGAAAAGCACCGGCTTGTTCGCCACTGGGACAAGCTGTTTGGCCGAGGTGTGGGTGATTGGCCGCAGACGGGTTCCCGAACCACCGGCAAGGACGAGGGCCTTCATGATCCGAAACCCTATCGTGCCGCTTTGAGCTAACAGAAAGTAACCGCCAATGTGATTCCTATCACATGGCAGATCGATCCACCTTTGCCCGCATGTCACCGCGAACACCCACCTGTGCAACAGGTATTTCCATGCGCACCGGGCCGGCGACAGGTACACCCCGCCCGATACGGGTACGTTGGGTAGTCGCAGGGTTCGGGGCGGCCAGCCGGCGGGAAACCTTACCGCGCATCTGATCGTTCCAGACCCAGGAGACATCTCGGGCCGCCTGGGAGGGGGACACGGTGACCGACGCGCCGCCGCGTCTGTCCGCGGGGTCCCAGGGCCCGCCCCCGCGGCGACGAAATCGTCTGAATCCTACTGCCCGTGCGTATCGAGGCCCGTATCCGACCCGGGACGACCACCAGAACCGCGACGACCACCAGAACCGCGACGGCGAACACGACACTCGCCGGGAGCGGTCTCTGGCATCCCGCCTGCTCACGGTAGTCGCAGCAATACTCGCCGCCGTGGTACTCCTTGCCGCGGTGGGCGGCTGGACCGCCTACGAGTATTTTGACACCCAGATCAACCGGATCCGCCTCGGGCTCGGCGGGGACCGGCCGGCGGAGGCCGCGGAGGGCACCCGGAACTTCCTGCTGGTCGGATCGGACAGCAGGGCGGGCACCGGCGGCGAGTACGAGAGCCAGGGAGCGGTGACCGGCGAACGGTCGGACACGACGATGCTGGCCCACCTCGACGTGGACGGGACCACGACGATGGTCTCCTTTCCGAGGGACATCCTCGTGCGCATTCCGGGGCACGGCCTCGGCAAGCTGAACTCGGCGATCACCCTCGGCGGGCCCAGTCTCCTGATCAGAACGATCGAGAATCTCACCGACATCAAGATCGACCACTATGTCTCGGTCGATCTGGCCGGTTTCAAGGAGATGACCGATGCCATTGGCGGCGTCACCGTCTGCGTCAAACCGCTACCAAACGGCGGAAAGTCCAATCTGTACGATCCGTGGTCGCAGTGGCGGGGCACGGTAGGCAAAAATCATCTCAACGGAGAGCGGGCACTCGCCTTCGTCCGCCAACGCCACGGCCTACCCGACAACGATTTTGATCGCATCCGCCGCCAGCAGCAGTTCATCGGCGCCATCTTCACCCAGGCAACCACGACCGGGGTGCTCGCCAACCCGGTCAGGCTGGAGAACCTGCTTCAGGCCGCGACCAGGGCGCTCACCATCGATGACGGCACCAGCATGAACGACATGCGCGCGCTCGCGACACGGCTGCGCGGGATGTCCGCCGATCAGATCCGGTTCGAGACGATCCCCGTGCACGCCCCGACGCCGGCCGAGGGCGGCAACGCCGTGGGGGAGCTGCCGAGGTTCGGCTCCGTACAGCTCTACGACCCCGAGACGCTGGAGAAGTTCTTCGCTCCGCTGCGCGGGCGGGCCCGTGACACGCGGGAATCCTCCGTTACCCCGACCCCGACGGTCGACCCGGCACAGGTGCTGATCGACGTCTACAACGGCGCCGGGGTGGGGGGCCTCGCCGCCACGGCCGCCGGGGAGCTGCGGCAGGCCGGTTTCCGGGTCGGCCCGCCGCAGACGTGGCAGGCCGGCGTGGTGGAGACGACACAGGTGCGCTATCGCCCGGGCGAACAGGCCGCCGCCCATGCCGTGCAGGCCGACGTGCCCGGCAGCCGGTTGCGCGCGGACGCCTCCGTCCCCGCCGGCCACATCACCCTCGTCCTGGGCACGTCCTACGACGGGGTGAACCCGAGTCCAGCGGCCGGGGGCGCCGGATCGACCGGTGGTACCGGCACAGCCGCCGGGGCGACCGGCGGGTCCGCCGCGGCGGACCCGCCTCCCGCCTCACCGTCGACGGCCGCGGATCTCACCTCGGGGTGCACGTACTAGGGCCTGTTTGGGAAGTTTATCGGGGCAGCCATTCGTTGATCGCGGCGATGGTGACTGTTGCTTCGTTGCGGACGGCTAGCTTGTCGTAGCGGGTCGCGACCGCCCGGTGCGTTT
>NZ_CDWRCL010000007.1:0-44533 GCF_977927575.1 Frankia sp. CcCS3 | reverse complement strand
GCGCGGGCCCGGACGGCCCGGGCCCGGGCCCGGGCCGCGGCGCCGGAGCGGGCTGCGGGCGGACCGGCCCCGTGACCACCTCGAAACCCTCGCCGGGTCGGCGGTCGCCACGGCGTTCGAACCCTTCGCCGGGACGTTCGGTCCGCTCGCCGGGACGCTGCCCGGTCGCCCGCGCGGGGCGCTGCGATCGTGGCACGTACCGGGTCTCGTCAGGGGAACCCTCGGATGGGGAGTCGTCCTCCCCACCCGGGGCTCTCAGGTCCCCGTCGCTGTCCGTCATACCCGCTCTCCCGACCAGCCCAACCGGCTCGGCCAGCCCAGCGAGCAGGGTCCGCACAACCGCGGACGGAAATAACGACGGCCTGAGACCACGATGGGTTGCCTACAGCACTACGGGCCGGGGAACGGGCACGATGAAGGAGCCGCCGCGCGCGGCGTACTCGGCCTGCTGGGCGATGATCTCCTTCTTCACGTTCCACGCGAGCAGCAGCAGGTAGTCAGGCTGCCGCTCCAGCAGGACGGCGGGATCGAGGATCGGCAACCGGGCGCCGGGCAGGTACCGGCCCTGCTTGTGGATGTTGCGATCGACGACGAAATCGAGCAGGTCGGTGCCGATGCCGCTGGAGTTCAGCAGGGTCGCTCCCTTGGCCGCCGCGCCGTAGGCGGCGATGGTCCTACCGTCGGCGCGCAGCGAGCGCAGCAACGCCACCAGCTCGTCCTGCACGGCGCGGACGTCGTCGCCGAAGCTGGCGTACCGGTCGAACGTGTCGAGCCCGGCGGCCCGCTCGGCGTCGAGCACCGCCGCCACCGACTCGGCCGGCTCCGCGGCGGCGGTGTGCTGCATGCTCCACCGCAGGGTGCCGCCGTGCAGCTCGGGGAACTCCTGGACGCCGACGAGCGCGAGGCCGTGCCGGCGCATCAGGACGTCGACCGCGATCGTGGAGAAGTAGCAGAAGTGCTCGTGGTAGACCGTGTCGAACTCGGTGTGGGCCAGCAACGCGCCGACCCCGGGGTTCTCGACGTCGACGAGGCCGCCGTCGGCGAGCAGGATCGAGAAGCCCTCGACGAAGCTGTTGAGGTCCGGGACGTGGGCCATCACGTTGTTCGCGATGATCACATCGGCCTTGCGGCCCTCCGCGACGAGCTGGCGGGCGAGCTCCGCGCCGAAGAACTCCTCGCGGGTCGGCACGCCCGCCTCCCGGGCGGCCGCGGCCGGGCCGGGGGTCGGCTCGATCCCGAGGACCGGGATGCCCCGCTCGACGAACGCCTTCAGCAGGTAGCCGTCGTTGCTGGCGACCTCGACCACCAGGCTGTCCGGCCCGAGGTTGCGGCTCGCGATCAGGTCGATCACGTGCTTCTCCGCGTGGCGGACGAGCATGTCGGAGAACGAGGAGAAGTAGGGATAGTCCTCGTCGAAGATCTCGGACGCCGGCAGCTCGTGGGTGAGCTGCACGAGTGCGCAGGCCTCGCAGAAGCCGACCTCAAGCGGGAACGACGGATCGGTCGCGTCGAGGGCGTCGGCGCGCACCAGGCGGTTGGCGATGGGGGTGGACCCCAGGGAGAGGAACAGGCGCGGGGCCGGTCCGCCGCAGGACCGGCAGGCGGTTACCGCCGTGGCGAGGCCGCCGGGAACATCCTGCTTCTGGGTCGCGTCGGCCTCGGCGGTGCCACTACCGCGCTGGGCCGGGGTTGCGGATGACATGCGTTCCCCTAGGTGAGGTGTCGACATCGATCTTCACGATCTGGTGGACGGGAATGGCTGTGCCAGCCGGCCGCGAGGCCGAACGAGAGGCCGAACGACATGATGACCGCCCATCCGACCAGAAGGACGCGACGGTCCCGCGAACGACATGATCTTCGTGAAGCCGGGACGGGCCGCCACGCCGCCGGGCGATCGCCGGCGAAGGCACGGAGGAGAGCGCGAACCCCGGGCGTGCGGGCACCGGTCATCGGCCGGACACCCGCCACCCACCGCCGCAGCGGCGACCGCCGGACGAGCGCTCGTTTCCGTCGGCGAGATGCCACCGCCGGCACCGCCGACGGCAGCCCGATGATTTTCCGGCGAAGATCGGCGGTCACGGGTGCTGCGCACGCCGGGTCATGCTAGCCGGTGGACACCCCCCCCCACATGACCCACAGTCGCCGAGAGGAAGCCGTGGCACCACCCTCCGACCACGGGATGCCTCCCCGCGCCCGCCCCCGTTCGCGGGCAACACCCCACGCCCCGCCCACTTTTCCCTGCCAGCGTTGATTTTCACTGGTGGAGCGGGGCCCTCGCCCGACGGTTGGCCGAACCGGGGGCGACGGATTCAGGCTGTCGCGCCGACCCCGCCAAATGTGTGAGCTACATCACGCTAAATGCCGGAAGACCCGGGTGGCACGGCGTCGCCGGACGGTCCGGCCTGGCCCCCGGCCGGACCATCGCCGGCCAGCAGCGGCCAGGCACGGTCCTTGTCGGAGATCACCGAGACGGGCAGCGGCCAGACGATGCCCAGCCGCGGGTCGTCGAAGCGCAGCCCACGGTCGTGTCCCGGCGTGAACGGGACGTTCATCTGATAAGTCGCCTCGGTGGAGTCGACGAGCGTCTGGTACCCGTGCGCCAGGCCCGCGTCGATGAACAGCGCCCGATGGTTGTCGGCCGAGAGCTCCACCGCCACGTGCCGCAGATAGGTCGGCGAGTCCGGGCGGGGATCGACGACGACGTCGAGCAGGGCGCCGCGGGTGCAGCGCACCAGCTTGGTCTCCCGCACCGGCTCCCCCGCCCAGTGCATCCCGCGGACGGTGCCCGCGGAGGCGTTGTAGGCCACGCTGCACTGGGCGACGTCGACCGTGAGCCCCGCGGCGGCGAGCTCGCCGGCACAGAACGTGCGCGCGAACATGCCGCGGGCATCGGAGAACGGCTCGACATCGACGATCATCACCCCGGCGATCGGCGTCGACGTAATGATCATGGGTGGGCCCAGAACAGGTCGGCGTCGAGCTGGCCGGTACGGATCAGGTACTGAAGCTGCTTGAGCCGGGTGTGCCCGCGGCCGGTGAACGTCTCGTTGTCGAGCTGGATGCGGGTGAAGACGTCGTGCAGCTGCTGGGCGCCCCTGAGCGCGTTCCAGTCGCAGGAGAAGCCGGGCAGGGTGGAGGCGATCTTGTCGAACGACACCCGGTAGCTGCGGTTGTCGCTGCCGTTGTCACCGAAACTCAGCGTGCAGCCGGTGAACACCGTGGCAACCGCGTCCGCGATCTCCTTCACCTGGTAGTTCTGCTCGCTGTCGCCGACGTTGAAGATCTGGTTGTGCACGATGCCGCGCGGTGCGGTCAGCACCAGGCGGATCGCCTTCGCGATGTCGAGCCCGTGGACCAGCGGGCGCCACGGGGTGCCGTCCGAGGTCATCGCGATCTCGCCGGTGGTCCAGGCCACCCCGGCCAGGTTGTTGAGCACGATGTCGAATCGCTGCCGCGGGGAGGCACCGTAGGCGGTGGCGTTGCGCAGGAAGGTCGGCGAGAAGGTGTCGTCCGCCAGCGGGGCGACGTCACGCTCCACGTAGACCTTGCACTCGGCGTAGGGGGTCTGCGGGTTCACCGGCGAGGCCTCGGTGACGTCCGCACCGGTCGCGACGCCGTAGACGCTGCAGGAGGACATGTAGACGAACCGTTCGACGCCGGCCTGCTTGGCCAGCTTCGCCAGCCGGACCGAGCCGACGTGGTTCACCTTGTACGTCACGTCCGGGGCGAGCGCGCCGAGCGGGTCGTTGGACAGCTCCGCCATGTGCACGACGGCGTCGACCCCCGCGAAGTCCTCGACCGTGAGATGGCGGAGGTCCTTGTCAAGGGTCAACGGGGTCCGGTCGACGCCGCGGTACAGCCAGCCGTACTTGTAGTAGCCGGTGTCCACCCCGATGACCTCGTGGCCATCGCGCAGCAGCTCGGGCGCGAGCAGGCACCCCAGGTACCCCTCCGTGCCCGTCACGAGCACCTTCATCCGCGAGTCCTCCCCATCTCGGCAACGGCACAGGTCGGGTCCAATCGGACACCGGCGTTCCGGCCTCAAACCGTACCGAGTCGATCCCACGAGCCGGTCGCCGACATCCCGCAGTGGCGCGTCGGCGGTCTCAGCGTGCCGGCGGACGCGTCACCCGGACGGTCTCAACGCACCGGCGGGCGCATCACCCGCGCGGGAGCGGCGAAGACGGTCGAGCCCGCCGGCACGTCCGTCATCACGATCGAGCCCGGGCCGATCTTGGCGTCGTCGCCGATGCTGATCGCCCCGATGAGATGGATCCCGGGGGCGAGTTCGACCCGCTTGCCGACCTTCGGCACGTCCCGCGGGTCCACCGTACCGCTCGCGTAGCCGATGGTCAGGTTGTGCCGCAGGGTGCAGTCGTCCCCGATCACGCAATGCGGCGGGATGAGGATCGCCTGGTGATGGCCGATGTGGACCCGGCGGCCGAGCCGCGCCTGCTCGTCGAGCTCGGCCCCGTACAGGTTACGGATGATCAGTTTGTTGACCACCTTGTAGAAGACGGTCACGATCCCGCGGACGGGCCGGCTCCGGGTGCGCCGCCACTGCCCGATGCGATAGACGGCGAGCACGTGCAGGCCCGGGTGGGCGAACGATTTGTAGTGCCGGCGCCAGTCCTCCTGCAGAATCTCCCACAGCCCGAGGTCGGAGGCATCCCGGGTGTCCTGATCGCCGGCCGTGCCATCGAAGATCTGCCGCAGTCGCTCCTGCACCATCAGCGGGGCACCTCTTCCGTCTTGCGGTCCCGCAGCCACGGCTGGGGGAGCACCTGGGGGGACAGCCCGGCCACGGCGCCGGACGGCTCGGCCACGACGACCCGGATGAGCCCAGGCGGCAGGTACGGTGACCGCGCATCACGGCTCCAGTACGTCGTCTCCGCAGCCGAGGTGATCCCGTCCGGAGGTGCGGGCACCACCCCGGCTGATCTCCCGGCCGGCAGCGTCGCCGGCGCCGGGTCGACCCGCCCGACCCGCTCGAAACCGAGCCGTTCGTAGAGGCCGGCCACCAGAACGTTCTTCGCCGACGGCCGGTAGTGCCCGGTCACGCGGGCGAGGCCGCGGCGGCGGGCCTCGGCGAGAACAAGCGCGGCAACCTCGTCCTCGAGGGTCCGGCCGATCACCCGGCAGCTCATCAGCCAGGTGTCGATGTCCAGCGCGCCCGCCGACTCCACCGCGATGACCACGGCGACCAGACCGTGGTCGGCGAACCGGTCGGCGAGCCGGACACAGAACACCGCCGTGCCGGGGTCGGCGGCCAGCCGCTCGATCTCAGCGGCGCCCCGGCGGCGACCGGTCAGGTTGAACTGGTTGGTCTTGCCGACCAACTGGGCGACCCGCGGCAGGGTCATGTCGTCGAGCGAGACTACGGTGGCGGTCATGTCCAGCCCGCGGTGGAAGTCCTCCAGCGAGGTCGCCGCCGCCGCGGCGGCGGCCGTCTCGGCCCGGGCCCGGTACGCGGCGGTGCGCGCGGCGTCCTCGGCCGTGAGGGCGGTGGCCTCGAAGAAGGGGTAGTCCGCCAGCGCCCGGACGTAGCCGTGCGGATCGGCGGGCAGCGCCACGACGTCCACCTCGGGAACGAGCTGGCGGACGACCTCGCGTTCGGCCGGGTTGTCGTCGACGAAGACCAGCGCGTCGAGGCCGAGGCCGAGCGCGGCGGCGATCCGGCGGATCTGCGTCGGCTTGTCGTCCCAGCAGGCACTGAACACCGCGATGTCATCAAGGCCGAGCCGCATCCCCGGATGACGCTCGAACGCCTCCCGGGCGTCGGCGTCGTTGTTCTTGGAACAGACGGCGAGCACGACCCCGCGGGCCTTCAACTCGGCGACGTACGTCTGGAACGCGGCGAACGCCTCCCCGACGGCGCCGTCGCCGAGCGCGATGCCGGCCAGGCCGTCCTCCCCGAGCACGCCGCCCCACAGGGTGTTGTCGAGGTCGAGGACCAGGCACTTCCGGCTCGTTCCCAGCTGGGCCCCGATCACCGCGGCGGTGTGCCGGGCCAACAGCGGCACCTGCGCGAGCGACACCGCCTGCTTGGACCGGTGCCAGTACCGCGCGTCAAACCAGGCACGCTTGCCCACGTCGGCGGCGAGCCGCTCGCAGTCGACGAAGGCGACCCCGTCGCCCCGCTGGCCGGACACCCGGCCGAGTTCGGCGTTGACCCGCGCGAGCATCGTCGGCCGGGAGCCGGGAACCCGCAGCGCCAGATGGCCGAGCGCGACCTCGCCGGGGATGGCGAAGGTGTGCTGGACGATCCGGGCCCCGCACCGATTTATGATCATGTCCCACAGCGACGTCCAACGCTCGACCTCGGTGGCCACCGCGGCGGCTGGGTCGTCGGCGACCGCCGGCAGGGCGGTCTCCCCAGCGTGCACCGCGAGCACGACGACGTCGGGCCGGAACCGGTAGAGCTCACTCGCGGGGTCCAGGATCTCCTGGCGGTACTGCCCGTAGCCGCATTCGTAGACCTCGACGGCGACCCCGGCCCGCGCCGCGGCCAGCGGCAACAGCGCGGCGAACTGCGATGTCGTGTAACTGCCGAGCACGGCCACCCGCGCGGACCTCGGCAGCGGCGCGACCCGCGGCAGGACGCGGCGCAGCACGCCGGCAACGGCCGACCAGGCACCGAGATCGCTGCCGGCGTCAGTGAGCGCCAGGGCCCACCGCACGGCTCCGGCGTCGTCGCCGACCCGCTCGTGCGCGACGGCGAGATCACGGCACAGCGCCGCGGCCGGGATCTCGCTCGTGGCGGCGCGCGCGGTCAGCTCGGCGATCCGCGGGTGTCCCGGCGGTGACGCGACGCCCTCGCCGACGCCTGTGCCGACGTCCCTTCTGTCGGTCATTGCTGCGGCCCCTCCCGGTGCGACTCTTCGCGGCGCCCATACGCACTTTCTCGTCACTCTACCGTCACGTAAGTGTTGATACGCGACGGAGCGGCCATCAGGCCAAGGCGGCAGCCGGGGACGCGAGGAGCGTGCCGCGGTCCGTGGAGGTTGCGCGTCGATCGGGACCGGGACCGGGGAGGCGGTCACCCGGCAGCGGCACGCCCCACCGGGCATCGGCCGTCTCCTGCGCCGTCGAAGGCGCTGAAGCCGGGAAAACCACGCCGGGCCATCCGGACGAGCTACCTGCTTGGTAACAGTGGTCTGCCTAGACCATGCAATGTGGAAAACTTCCTCAAACAGGGCGCGTAACCGGACACGATCAGCCACGCCCGCCGAGCGGTAGCCCCGGAGGCAGGACCCCCTCATGCACCACCGCGCCATGCTCGGCCTGCTGGTCGGCCTCGTGATGACGACCGCTCCGGCCGGCGCCGTCGTCCCGCCGGCACGCGGCCGGGCCCGACCCGGCTCCGATCGCGCCCGCCCGAGGCTCGCAGTGGTACCACGCTGTCCTGGGACTCGCCCAGGCACACCGGATCAGCCAGGGCGCGGGCACGGTGGTGGCCGTCATCGACGGCGGGGTCGACGCCAGCCAGCCCAAGTTGTGGGGTCAGCTGCTTCCCGGTACCGGTATCGGTCCCGGGGCGGCGCGGGACGGTTGGCGCGACAATGATCCGAACGGGCACGGCACCGCCATGGCGGGCATCATCGCCGGTCGCAACGACAACGGCCGGCCCGAGGTCCGCGGCATCGCCCCGGCCGCCAAGATCCTGCCCGTCTCGACCGGCGCCGAGGCGAACTCGGAGAAGGTCGCGATCGGCATCCGCCGGGCGGTCGACCTGGGCGCCGACGTCATCAACCTTTCCCTGGGCTCGACGGGGGCGGCGACCCCGGACGAGGAGAAGGCGGTCGGCTACGCCCTCGCGCACGACGTGGTGGTGGTCGCCTCGGCGGGGAACGTCGAGTCCGGCGACACCGCGATCAACTCCCCCGCCAGCATCCCGGGAGTGGTCGCGGTGACCGGATCGACGGCCGCTGATGGTTTCTGGCGGGAATCGGCCCGCGGGCCGCGGGCCGTCATCGCCGCGCCGGCCCCCGGTATCCGGGCCCCCGTCCCGACCAGGGTCTCCCCGGACGGCCTGGACACCGGGGGCGGTACCTCGAACTCCGCGGCGATCGTCGCGGGCGTTGTCGCCCTCATCCGGGCCGCCCAGCCGGACCTGGACGCACCCAACGTCATCGAGCGGCTCGTCTACACCGCGCGGGATGCGGGCCCTCCTGGCCGCGACGATGAGTTCGGCTTCGGCATCGTCGACCCCGTCGCGGCGCTGACCCGGGCCGTGCCGGTGGTCAGGACCAATCCGCTGCTGTCGGAACCGACGCGCTGGGGGGTGGGCGGGCCCGCGCCGGCCGCCGGCCGCATCATGCCCGGCGGGCAGGCCCGGGGATCCGCCGACGACGCGACGACCCACGGGGACGACGCCACGCTCACGAGCACCGGTCAGATCGGCGCAGCCGGCCCGGGCTCGTCGGAACTCTCGCCACTGGCCTGGGCCGCCGGGCTCGGCATCGCGGCCTCGCTGGGCGTCCTGCTCGGGATCGTGACACATCTGCTGTACGCCTGGCAGCGCGCGGCGCGGGCGGGGCCCGGCCGCACGGGCAGCCGCGTCCGCCCGCACTCCCCTACCGGGTGATCTCGCCGTGACACGGTGGACCGGCGCGCCACTTTTACCATGGGCCCATGACACACGCGCTCCTGGACGAGCTGTCCTGGCGTGGACTCCTCCACGACAGCACCGATCCCGCCGAACTGCGGGAGCACCTCGACAGCGGACGGCGGCGCTGCTACATCGGCTTCGACCCGACGGCCCCCTCGCTGACGATCGGCAACCTGCTGCCGATGACCCTGCTGATCCGGGCCGCACGGGCGGGGATCGGCGCGGTCACCCTGTTCGGCGGTGGCACGGGTCTGATCGGCGACCCGTCGGGCAAGTCGGTGGAACGCAGCCTGCTCACCGCCCAGGAGGTACGGACAAACATGCTCGGACAACAGGAGATCATGGAATCCGTCTTCGCCCGGGCCTTGGACTCCGGCCAGCTCCCGCAGTTCGTCGACAACGCCGACTGGCTCGGCGGACTCGGGATGATCGAATTTTTGCGGGACGTCGGCAAGCACT
Source organism: Frankia sp. CcCS3 (assembly GCF_977927575.1). Classification (NCBI taxonomy): domain Bacteria; kingdom Bacillati; phylum Actinomycetota; class Actinomycetes; order Frankiales; family Frankiaceae; genus Frankia; species Frankia sp. CcCS3. The sequence continues at coordinate 35,463 of NZ_CDWRCL010000007.1, read as the reverse complement.
TCCCCGTCACCGAGATGGTCCGCCGTGACTCGGTGCGCCGGCGGCTGGACGATCCCGATGTCGGCCTGACCTACACCGAGTTCAGCTACTCCCTGCTCCAGGCGTACGACTTCCGCCGCCTGTGCGAGGGCCACGGGGTCACCCTCCAGATGGGCGCCTCCGACCAGTGGGGCAACATCGTCGCCGGGATCGACTACGTGCGACGGGTGCTGCGCACCCAGGTACACGGGCTGACCTGCCCGCTGCTGCTGCGTTCGGACGGCACGAAGTTCGGCAAGTCGGAGAAGGGAGCGGTCTGGCTCTCGGCCGACCGCACCTCGCCCTACACCCTGTACCAGTTCGTGATCAATCTGTCTGACGACGAGGCACGCCGGTTCGCCCTGTTCTTCTCGCTCATCGACCGTGAGCCGCTGGAGCGGCTGTTCGCCGAGCACGCCGAGGCTCCGGGCAGGCGAGCGTTGCAGCGTCACCTGGCGCGGGAGATCACCGCACTGGTGCACGGCCAAGCCGCGGTCGACGCGGCCGAGGCGGCGTCGACAGCGTTGTTCAGCGGGGACGTGAAGGCGATCGGCGCGGATCTGCTCTCCGACATCTTCGCCGACGTGCCCACGGTCGAGGAGCCGGCCGCCCGGCTCGAGGAGGACGGCTGGCCGGTCGTCGATCTGCTGATCGCCGCCGGCCTCGCCAACAGCAAGCGGGATGCGCGCGAGCACCTGGGCAACCATGCGGTCCTGGTGAACGGGGAACGGGTCGGCGTGGAAGCCACCGTCGGGACCAAGGATCTGCTGCACGGCTCGGTCATCCTGGTCCGCCGCGGTCGCCGGGAATGGCGGGTAGCCCGCTTCACCTGAGCCCGGGACCACCGAGCCCGGGACCACCGAGTTCACTTCCCTGCCTGTCCAGAGGGACGAATCGGACAGCCAGCCCGCTGAACAGGCAGGGAACGAACGAGGGAACGGGCGCGGCTACTTGGCCGGCGGCCCGACCAGCAGGCCCTTGATATATGCGGCGTGCTCGTCAGCCACTGCCTTCCTGCCCCGGGCTCGAGAGAGCACCGTACGCCCGGCGTAGCCGGCGACGAGCATCGAGCGCATCACGTTCACCCGGGCCGGCGCATTGTGCTTACGTAGATAACGCACCATGGACGCACCGCGCATCTGCAGCATCCACGTCTTACCGGCCCCGGAACCTCCCGCCCCGTGGGGTACCAGCAGATCGGTGCGCAGCTTCTGCCGCAGCCCCGCCTCACGGATCGCCCGGCCGAGCGCCATGTCCTCGTTGTAGACGTAGAACGTCTCATCGAAGGCACCTAGTTCGAGGAAGGTGGACCGGCGGACCGCCATGCAGGCGCCGGTCAGCCACTCGGGGTTCATCGGGCGGCCCGGTGTCGGCCGGGCGAACAGCGCCGAGCTCGGCGCCACCTTGTGCGCTCCCAGCACGTGCAGCAGCACCCGGCGGGGCGTCGGCTCCCAGCCGCCGTTACCGAGCTCGGGCTTGTCGTCGTGCCCCTTCATGGTGGCCGCGCTGGTCACCAGTTCGGGATCGGCGATGAGGTCGTCGACCAGCGTGTCGATGACCTCCACGGTGGGCCGGCTGTCCGGGTTGCCGAGCACCACGTACTCGTAGCGCGACGAACGGATGCCCATGTTGGCGGCCTTCGCGAATCCCTTGCCGCCGCCGGAGTCAAGGTAACGGCTGTTGGGCCGGCCCGCGATCAGCTCGTCAACGCGGTCGACGCCCTCGGCGTTATCGATGATCACAACCGGCATGTCCAACGGAAGGGTCGCGAAGAGCTGCTCGAGCTGGCCACGGCTGTGAAAACTGACCAGTACCAGCTCGTACTGCCACCTGGACCAGTTGGGCTTCTCGACGGACATGGCGGCACGCTCCTCACTGCGTGTGCTGACGCGCACTCAGGTGGATGTCCACGCCTCGTGCGGTGTTGCGGTCCTGCGGTCCTGTACCACACGGTATTCCCGCCCCAGAGCGGGATGGTATTTCGATAGGCGTAGCCGGTGACGGGCCAAGGTGGGTTCTCCAGCCAAAGCCGGTTCCGGCCGGCGTCAGCGGCGTCAGTTGCCGGACTGGGTCAGTTGCCGGCCGGGGCCAGCTCGGTCGGCGGGCCGGGCGGCGTCGTCTGCCCCGGTGGCGGGACCGGCCCCGTGGGCGCCGGTGACGTCGCGGAGGCCACGGCCGGCCGCTCCGGCTTGGGCCAGACGGCGGGCCGGTCCCGGGCCACGAAGCGCCGCACCCCGCCGAGCGCGACGGCCTGGAGGAAGAAGACCTGCGCGACCAGGCGGGTCGGACCGGGCGGCGTGCGCCCGGTCAGCAGCGCCGCGGTGCTCACAGCGCCGACGGCGTTGCCCGCCAGGAACAGCCGGGCGATCCAGCTCCGGCGGGCGGCCGGGAGGGCGAGCCCCACCAGGACGACCTGCGCCAACGGGCCGAACGACGAGCGGACCAGCCGGTGGCCCCACAGTTGCGGGGTGACCGGCAGCGCGCCGGGCACCAGCGCCGCCCGGCGCCGCCAGAGCATGTCGAGGTTGCCAGCAACGATGCGGGTCCGCCGCTCCCACTCCGCCGAGTAGTCCGGGCTCGACGACTCGATCGAGTACGCCTCGGGTTCGTAGACGACCCGCAGCCCCCCTTCGAGGATGTCGAGAGCCAGCCAGGCATCGTCGACGGCCACGTCCGCGGGCAGGGGCCGAAACGCCTGGCGGCGGAAGGCCAGCATCTCGCCGACCACGCCGATGGTCGCGCCGGTCGCCGACTCGCGGCGCTTCAGCCAGGACTCGAACTTCCAGTAGAAGCCCTGGGCGCCGTCGGGATCGTCGACCTGCTTCTCCCCTGCCACCGCGCCGACCGTCTCGTCGGTGAAATGGCGGGCGGCTGCCCGCAGGGCACCGGGCGCGAGCACGGCGTTCGCATCGGTGAGCACCACGAGCTCGTGGGTGGCGGCGGCGACTCCCCGGTTGACCGCCCGCGCCTTGCCGAGGCGTTCCCCGGACGACAGCACCCGCACGCCGGGCCGGCGCGAGGCCTCGGCCGTCTCCGGATCGTCGGCCACGACGATGATCTCCATCGGCCCGGGATAGTCCGTGCCGGTGAGTTCATCCAGTTTCGCCCCGATCACCGCCGACTCGCGATAGGCGGAGACGACCACGCTCAATCCCGGCCAGATCTCAGGGTCCGGCGGTGCCGTCGACTCCAGGCCACGGCTGCGCAATCCGATATAGATCGGATACAAAACGTGACCGTAAACGGTTGTGGCTCCCAGCGCCGCGACGGCGGCACCTCGACCGATGGTCCGGACACCTGTCATAGCGGTTACCGTAGCGTTCCGCCGGTCAGCCACAACCAACGGCTCCGTCCTTTGCGGTACGGCGCCATTGACTCCATGACACGCCATGACGCCATGACGCCGCGCAGCCGTGGCACCCGCACCGCGCCAAAGTCGTCCCGCGGAATCGGATGGACCCCCCGGCGGACATGCGCGCACCTCGACCCCACCTTCACCTCACGACACTCTTGTCATCTACCTGCAACTGTCCGCGACACCCCGCACGAGTACCGAGCCCGCAGTCGTTACCCAACCCCACGGTCGTTACAGTTGTCCGGTGAGCGACTCCACGCGCTGGATCGTCGTTGTCGAGGAACCGTTTCTCCCAGCGGACGCGGGCGGACGGGTGGAGACCTTCAGCTTCCTCACCGCAGCCTCCGCGGCCGGCGTTCGGATGCAGGTCCTGGTGCCTTCCCGGGAGAACCTGGATATCGCCGCGTACGAGGAGGCCGTGCCGGGTTCGGCCGTCATCCGGCTGCCTCGTGACGACAGCCCACGGGCACACCTGACGGCCCGGCCATTCATGCACGCCTCCCGGCCGGTCGGCCCGTTGCGCCGCGCGCTGGAGTCGACGCCGCCACGAGCCGACGCCGTGATCAGTTACAGCTGCCGGACGTCGCATCTCGGCGAGGAGGTCGCCCGGATCTGGAAGCTGCCACATCTGGTGCGCGCGCACAACGTCGACTCGGAGTTCTTCCGGGTGCTGGCCCGCAACAGCTCGGGGCCGCGCACCGTCGCCTACGAGCTGGAGTATCACAAACTGCGACTGGCGGAGCTTTCGATGCACCACTCTCCGCTCATCACCTGCATCGCGGACATCTCGCTGGAAGACCACAACTGGCGGCGTACGCGGGCGAGCATCCCGACGTTCCACCTGCCGCCGTTCCTGCCTGTCGGTGCCCTCACCGCATCGACGGGCACCGAGCCGACCGGCACCGAGCCGACCGGGTCGGCCCCGCCGGGCCGGAAGCCGGCACCTCGGGACGGCGCCGGCAAGAAGCTGATCTTTGTTGGCTCGCTGGACACCCCGACCAACATCGAAGCCCTGCGCTGGTTCCTCGGCGGCTGCTGGCCGACGATCCGGGTCCGCCATCCCGACGCGACCTTCCAGGTGGTGGGGCGGTGTCCGGAGGAGGGCCTGGCGGCATGGCTCGATGGCTTCGAGGGCGTGGAGCTGCACACTGACGTGCCGAGCGTTGCCGGTTACCTCGCCACGGCCACCCTGTCGGTGAACCCGATGCGTTCGGGATCCGGCGTGAACATCAAGGCGATCGAGGCAATGGCGACGGGAACGCCAGTCGTGAGTACACCCACCGGCAGCCGCGGCCTCGGCTGGACGCCCGGTACCCACCTCCTCGTCGCCGAGGACGCGGGGGCCTTCGCCGACGCCGCCTGCGGCCTGCTGGAACAGCCCTGGAAGGCGGCCGAGATCGGAACAGCCGGCCGGGCCTACGTGCTACAGGAACTCGACCACGCGGCACTCATCGGTCGCATCCAGGAACATCTGACGCCAGCCTGAGTCCTTCCCGCCGGGCCACTCCCGCCGGGCCTCACCGGGCCGACGGAGGAGGGTGGTAGGCGGGAGACCGGTGGGCGGGAGACATATCAGAAGGTGAGCATCACCTTGCGGGCGTCGAACGCCTCCGCGTAGCGCGTCCCGCACTCGACGCCGCGCAGCCGCAGGGTTGCGCGGAAGGTCTCGTCGTCGAACCAGGCACGGTCCTGCTGGCTGCGGAAATGACGTTTGAGATGGTCGAGTTTTGCCCCGACCGTCTCCTCGGGGATCGGGACGTACAGGCTGGGGGACAGCCGGTCGGCCTCCCATTTCGGGATCTCGTAGCCGAGGATGAGCGCCCCGCGAAAGGCCTGCCACGCCAGCTCGCCGAGCACCCGGTGATCCTGGTGGGCATCCGCGAGCGCCGGGGCGAACACGATGTCCGGGGTGACCTGGCGGGCGATCTGCAGCAGGACCTCCTTGACCCCGCTCCACTCCCGAGGGAGGAAACCGTCCCGGACCTCGTGCAGGTGCAGCGAACCGAGCGAGGAGCCGAGCAGTTCACGCGCGCTCTCCTCCGCCTCCGAGCCGCGCTCGCCCTCGCTCGAGAAGACCACCCAGTGCACGGCGGCCTCCGGATGGGCGGCCAGCAACTGCATGATCGTGGCAGCGGCGCCGATCTCCACGTCGTCCGCGTGTGCCCCGAGGGCCACGACGCTGTACGCCCGACCATCGGCCGGCGGGCCCGCCGTCAACGCCAGCATCCGGCACTCCTCCGCGCTCGCCCGCCCTTTCTCTCCCCCTCATGCCAGTGCACGAAGCCTCCGCCCCCCGGTTTCCCGGCAACCGGCCATGCCGTTGACCTTTCGCATCCACACCAACACTTGAAGTACCCAAGCACCCGGAGTGCCCACCGGACCGGCAGAAACACGCGGTGTCCGTCGAGCGGTTCAGAGCAACGCGTGATAGCGGTTCTGCGCGGGCTCCAGACCGTCGGCGATGAGCATCTCGACCGAGTCGGCCGCGTGTTCGAGCAGGAGGGGCAGCTCACGGCGTTCGGTCGGGGTGAAGTCCCGCAGCACGAAGTCGGCCGGATCCATCCGGCCGGGCGGACGGCCGATGCCGACCCGGACCCGCAGGTAGTCCCGTGTCCCGAGCGCCGAGGAGATGGACCGCAGACCGTTGTGGCCGTTGTCCCCACCGCCGCGTTTGAGCCGCACAGCCCCGAAGGGGATGTCAAGCTCATCGTGCACCACGATGAGCCGGGAGACCTCGGCCTTGTAGAAGCTCCGGGCCGCCGCGACAGGATGGCCGGAGAGATTCATGAAGGAGAGCGGGCGGGCGAGGACCGCCCGCGCCCCGGCCAGGCGGGTCTCGGCGACATCGGCCCGGGAACGGTGCGACTTCAGCCGCGACCCGGTCCGCTCGGCGAGCAGGTCCACGACCATGAAGCCGGCGTTGTGCCGATTGCCGGCATAGGTCGGTCCGGGATTGCCGAGGCCGACGACGAGCCAGGGCCCATCGTCGGCCGGGATGGTTACCATCGGCAGACAACATCGGCGATGGAGCGGATCCGCTTAGACGGACGCGCTCGCGACGCCGGCCTCCTCCGCCACCGGAGTCTCGCCGAGCGAGGCCTCCTGCTGAGCGTTCGTCCGCTTGGCCAGGCACTGCACGACGACCAGGTCGGTGTCGGCGTCGAGCTCGGAGCCGGCCGGCAGCACCAGCTGGCGGGCGAAAATGCTCGTACCCGGCTCGAGCCCGGTGATGTCGACCTCGATCGGGCCGGGCAGCCGGGTGGCGTCGGCCTTCACCGCAATCGTGGTGACCTGCTGGTCGACCAGGGTGTCCGGGTGTGGTTCCCCGATCACCTGCACGGGGATATCGGCCACGACCTTCTCGCCCCGGGCTACGAGCACGAGGTCGATGTGCTCGAAGCTGCCCTTGATCGGGTGGCGCTGGACGTCCTTCGCGAGCGCGAGTTCGGTCCCCTCGGCCAGCTCGAGCGTCAACAGGACGTTCGTGCCGGCGTCGGTCTTGAAGGCGTGGAGTAGGTCGTGTGCAGGCAGCGCAATGTGACGCGGCGGCTTACCGTGACCATAGAGAACGGCCGGGACCTTGCCGGCCCGACGGGTGCGACGAGCCCCGCCCTTACCGAACTCGGTGCGCGGCTCCGCGGCGATGCGGACCTCGGACATGGCGGCGCTCATCCTTTCCTAAACTGGGGATCCGGCGCCGGAGGGCGGTGGAACCACCGCGGCGCGGTCCTTCACAGTACCGGACGCGCCACGGCAAGGGGGAAACGACCCCGTTCTGTCAAGACCCTTGGTGCGTCGCGGCCTTGGTCACCCTGCCCGGTCACGCCGGGCCGCACCTCAGCGCACCTGCGGCCGGATGGTGGCAGCGGGGCGGACCTCCACCTTGGCGGGTAGCCGCGGACGACCGACCGCGGTCCGGGCTCGATGGAGCACCGGGCCACGGATGTCGTCGAGCACACCGGCGACCCCCGGCCCCGGGACAACGGTGACCGCGATCTCCAGCACGGGTTCCCGCCGGCCACGCAGCACCGCCCGCACCGCCTCGACGCCCGCGATCCCGAACACGTCGTCCTCGACGGCGTCGGTCAGTGCCGCGGCGGACAGATGGACACCGCCGAGCGCATCATCCGTCACGTAGAGTCCACGGCGCCGCGCCGCCAGCGCCGTCTGCGCCCGAAGCCACCCGAGGGCGAGCAGGACGACCAGCCCGGAACCGATCCCCACGGCGAGCCAGAACCAGGTGTGGGAGGTCGGGTAGGAACGGGTGTCGGCATCGAGCACCGCCTCGTCGGCGACGCCGTCTCCGAACGCACCGGCCCCCACCAGCAACGCGAGAACACCGGCCGCGAGGCAGAGCAACCCGACTCCGACCAGGGCGACCCGGTTGAGGCGGTCGGGCGGTGGCTCGGACAGCCCGGCCGGCCCACCGCCGGGCTCCGTGGGTACCCCGCCACCCGCCGAGCGGCCCTCGGCGGTCTGCCCTCCCGCTGCCCGTGTCTCGGTCATGCCGCACCGCCACCGGTCCGTCCCGCCCCGTTGACGGTCCGGTCCGCGGCCGGTGGGGTCGCCTGGATGCGCAGCTCGAGCGGCTCAGCCAGTTCGAAGGAGGCAAGCAAGGAGGCCAGGACGGCACCCGCGCGCTCCCGCGCGCCACCGGCGGCACGCGGCCGAAGACGCAGGCGGACGTCGGCGGTCCGGTCACGGACCCGAACCCGGGCGGCCCGCACCCCGTCGACGGTCAGGGCGGCGGAGCTCAGCGCCCGCGCAAGCCCTCGCCGCTCGACGAAGACAATGGTCTGCGCGCAGCTGCGCCGCACGGTGAGTCGGGACGGCGTTCCGCGCCGCGCTCCGAGCCAGATCAGCAGCAGGCCGACCAGAACGCAGATCCCCGCGGCCAGTCGGACCGCCCCGGAGGACCAGGCCGTGCCCGCCAGGCCGTCCGCCCACGCCGGCCAGTCGACCACGGCGTAGCCCCTGCCACCGCCGGCCGCAGCCACGATCTCGATGACGGTGATGACCCCGGCGGCCGCGGTCAGCGCGGCGAGCAGTCCGGCAACGATCCTACGCCCCACCCGCACGGCACCCTCCCCTCACCGAGCCCAGCCTTGCCTGTTACCCGTGCTCTTGTTACCCGTGCTCTGAACGCGAACCGGCGGGACAGAAGATGGCCGCTACCCATCGGAGGACAGCGACGGGATCTCGATGTCCAGGTGTGCCACGCGCACACCCGTGAGCGCCGCGACCCGGTCCCGCACCTCACAACGGACCAGCTCGGCCGTCTCCGTGACCGGGATCGGGTAACGCACGGAGAACGACATCGTCAGCCGGGCGGTGGCTCCCTCCATCTTCGCCGAGACCCGTGGCCGCCCGGCACGCCCACGACGCCGCGCGCCGCCACGGCGCGGGAATCTGCGTGGCGGTCCGGTAACGCCGACAACGTCCGCCGCCGCCATGGCCGCGATCTTCTCGACAACCCGGTCCGCCACCCGCAGGGAACCGGCCCCTGACCGCCTACCCGCGGGACGGCCCGGTCGCACACGCTCCCTCTCGTTCACCGCCGCCCCCGACGCCGGTCACCGCCCACGTAACGGGTGATATCGAGATCACCATCCACCACCTTGCCGATAACCAGCCCTATCGCACCGAAGACCAGCACGATCAGAAACTCGCCGAAGCCCCCGAAGGCGAGGGCGAGTCCGGCGATCAGACCGATGATCAGGCCAAGCGCGCTCGATCGCATGTGGCTCTTCCCCTTTCCCAGCCCATCCAGCCCAGCCCATCCAGCCCGGCCCATCCAGCCCGGCCCATCCTGCGGCCGCGGTACCCGGTCCGCCCCTCTGGACCGGCAGATCGAGGGGCGTCCCGCGTGATCGTCACATGGAACCGGGCCCGGGGTGCGGTCCCGCGGACCCGGTGTCGCCTCAGCGCACCCGAGGACCACGGCCGGGGCCGAACCGCACCCAGCGGTACGACCATCACCGGCGCGCGGAGTCGGGACACCGGCGCGCGGAGTCGGGACACCGGCGCCCGCGACCGCGAACCCAGGCGAACAGGATGCCCGCGGCGGTGGGCCGATGATGGGTGGTGAGGCGGGCGCCCGGAACACCCAGCGCGTCCGGCCCAGCCGGCCCGTCCGGCGCGGATCGCAGGGCCCGCAGGCCGGCGGCGAACGCCTGTGGATCACCTCCCCGATCCGGGTGGTGCGTGCGGATGAACGCGCGGATCTCGGCCCTGCGTCGGGCGGCGTCGAGCTGGCGTCGGGATGACTCCTGCCGCCGATCGGAGGTCACGACGCCCCCATCTCCGCCACCCCCGCATCCGGCACCCCCGAACGGAGCGTCTCCGGACCGACCACCGCCGCGTCCGGCCCCTCCGGGCACGACAGGTCCGGATCCGGAATCGCCAGATCACGGATGACGACGTCGACCCGGGGACAGCCGGGTTCGGCCGCCAGCACCGCGGCGCGCACCCGGGCGGCGAGCTCACCGAGCCGTTCCCCGTACCGGCACACGATCTGCACCAGGATCCCGTCCGGCCGTACCCGTACCCCCTCCACCCGGCGGCCCGGAAGGTAGGTCGCGACCTCGGCCGCGGCACCCGCCCCGCCGTCCGGAACGCGGTGACGATCCTCGTGCCGGACCGGCGCGCCGATGAGCCGGACGACACCGGGACAGGACAGCACGGTCCGGGCCACGGCATCCGGATCCCAGGCGAACCCGCTCACCGGCCCGGCCGCCGTCGGGTTCGTACTCATTCGACCCGCCGCGGCTCTTCCGATTCCTCCTCGCCGATGTAGACGTCGTCGATCGCGATATTCACCTCGGTGACCTCCAAGCCCGTCATTCCCTCCACGGAGGTGACGACGTTGTGCCGGATCGAGTGGGACAGATCCACGATGGAGACCCCGTAGTCGCAGACGACGTCGAGGTCGATCGCGGCCTGCCGTTCCCCGACCTCCACCGCGACTCCCTGGGAGACGCTGGCCGACGCGCCGGGGATGCGGGCCCGGAACGAACCCATCGCGCGGGCCCCACCCGAGCCCAGGCTGTGTACCCCGGAGACCTCGCGTGCCGCGACACCGGCGATCTTGCGGACGACGGCGTCCGCGATCGACGTCCGGCCCCGGCCGGTCACCAGCTCGGTGGACGTCTTGCGCTCCGGCACGGTGGTGCGACGCGCACCACCTGCGTCCGAGGTCTTCGCCTCGGGCCCGGCCGCGCTGGTTGTGGTGGTCATGGTGCTCCTTCCTGGCCGGCATCGTCGGAGCGCCCAAAGCGGTGGAAGGGGTCAGGTCCGACCAGGAGCGGGACGTCGAGGGACGATCCGTCCGGGCGCTCTCCGGTGCGGTCGTTCACGATCAGGGATACCCGAATTCTCCGGTCGGACAACAACCCGTTCCCGTCGGCACAGCTACGATTACTGAACGGAAGCGCGCATCGTCCCCGCCGCGTCGCCGGGGGCCGATTCGCTGCGCCCCTCGCGATCCTTCGCGGGCGGACGCTCATCCGCTCCCGGCGCGGGCGGATAGGTTTGGGTGCCGGCCGCCACCGAAACGCCACGCCGCCCAGCGGGCGCGTGCGTCCGAGCGAAGGAGCATCCGCTGCCTCGATCCCACCCGGGTCCGCGCCGAAGCGCCGGAGCCGGCCCCGCTACCGTCACCGTGCGAGCCCCGGCCAAGGTCAACCTGCATCTCGGCGTCGGGCCGCTCCGACCGGACGGCTACCACGACGTCATCACAGTGCTGCAGGCCGTCTCGCTGTTCGACGACGTCTCGGCGACGTCGGTCGATCCCCCGCAGTTCCACGGCTCGGGGCTATCGACCACCGGCGACGGCGGCGGGGACGGCGGGGACGGCCGGTCCGGCGGGGACGTAGTCGTGACCGTCGAGGTGTCCGGGGAGGGCGCCGACCCGGCGTCGCTGGGTCCGGCGACGCCCACGCCGGAGGTCTCCATCGTCCCCACTGGCCGGGACAACATCGCCGTCCGGGCCGCTCACCTGGTTGCCGAGGCCGCGGGCATCACCTCGGAACGTGTTCATCTCACCCTGGCGAAGGGCATCCCCGTCGCCGCGGGGATGGCCGGGGGCAGCGCCGACGCGGCGGCGGCGCTCGTCGCCTGCGACGCGCTGTGGCAGACCGGACTGGACCGGGCGACCCTGACCCGGCTCGCCGCCCAGCTCGGCAGCGACGTCCCGTTCCCCCTGGCCGGCGGCACCGCACTCGGCACCGGGCGCGGCGAGCAGCTCACCGACGTCCTGGCGACGGGCGAGTACTACTGGGTGTTCGCGCTCGCCGACGGCGGCCTGTCCACCCCCGCGGTCTACAAGGAGTTCGACCGGCTGACCGAGGGCAAACTGCGGACCGGCCCGACCCCCGCCGACGACGTGCTCGCCGCGCTGCGCACCGGCGACCCCGGTCAGCTCGGGGCCGCCCTGGTCAACGACCTGCAGCCGGCGGCGCTGCGGCTTCGGCCGTCCCTGCGCCGCGTCCTGGAGGCGGGCCGGGAGCTGGGAGCCGTCGGGGCGATCGTGAGCGGCTCCGGTCCGACCTGCGCCTTCCTCGCGGCCGGAGCGCAGGAGAGCATCGCGCTCGCGGCAAGCCTCGCCGGGATGGGGGTCGCCCGCGCGGTACGCCGGGCCTCCGGGCCGGCGAGCGGCGCCAGGATGGTGGAGGGGGCAGGCGAAGCGCCGTGAGCGCCGTCCTGGTCAGCCTCGAGAACGTCGACGCCGCGTTCGGCACCCGGACGCTGCTCGACCGGGTGAGCCTGGGGATCGGCGCCGGGGAACGGATCGGGGTCGTCGGGCGCAACGGGGCCGGGAAGTCCACCCTGCTGCGGATCATCGCCGGCGAGGTGGCCCCGGACGCCGGCCGGGTCGTGCCCGCCGGTTCCACCCGGGTCGCCACCCTGGCGCAGGCCGACATGCTCCCCGCCGAGCGCACCGTGCGCGAGATTGTCGTGGGCACCGTCGCCGAGCACGAGTGGGCGGCGGATCCCCGGCAGCGGGGCATACTCGCCGGGCTCGGGCTGCTCGAACGGCTCGACGACCCGGTCGGGCCGATGTCGGGCGGGGAACACCGCCGGGTGGCGCTGGCCCGGCTCCTCGTCCAGGACACCGACCTGCTGATCCTGGACGAGCCGACGAACCACCTGGACGTCGAGGGGGTCGCCTGGCTCGCCCGGCATCTCGCCGGCTTCCGCGGTGGACTGCTCGTCGCGGCCCACGACCGCTGGTTCCTCGACGAGGTGTGCGGACGGGTCTGGGAAGTCGTGGACGGGCGCGTCGACGCGTACGAGGGCGGCTATTCCGCGTACGTGCTCGCACGGGCCGAACGCACCCGGCGGGCCGACGCCACCGAGGCCAGGCGCCAGAACCTGCTGCGTAAGGAACTCGCCTGGCTACGCCGCGGCCCGCCCGCCCGGACCAGTAAGCCGCGCTTCCGCATCGACGCGGCCAATGCGCTAATCGCCGACGAGCCACCGCCCCGGGACACCATGGCGCTGCGCAGCTTCGCGGCATCCCGGCTGGGCAAAGACGTCTACGACGCCGAGCATGTCACGGTCCGGATCGGGGACCGGACGTTGTTCGACGACGTCACCTGGCTGGTCGGACCGGGGGACCGGATCGGGCTGGTCGGTATCAACGGAGCCGGCAAGACCACCCTGCTGCGCGTGCTGCTGGGTGCGGTGACGCCGGACGCCGGCCGGGTCCGGGTGGGGGCCAGCGTGCGACCGGCTCTGCTGTCCCAGGAGATCGCCGAACTACCGGCGCCACTGCGGGCACTGGAGGCCGTCGAACAGGTCGGGCGGGTCCTGGAGGTCGAGAAAGGCCGGGAACGGACCGCCGGCCAGTTACTCGAGCAGTTCGGCCTCCCGTCGTCGCGGCAGTGGACGCGGGTCGGGGACCTCTCCGGCGGCGAACGCCGCCGGCTGCAGCTGCTGCGCCTGCTGATGGCCAGACCGAACGTGCTGCTCCTCGACGAGCCGACCAACGACCTCGACACCGACACCCTAACCGCGCTCGAGGACCTCCTCGACTCGTGGCCGGGCAGCCTGATCGTGGTCAGCCACGACCGCTATTTCCTCGAACGCACCTGCGACGTGACGCTGGCGCTGCTCGGCGACGGGCACCTGCGCATGCTGCCCGGCGGCATCGAGGAGTACCTCGCCCGGCGCGCGGCCGCCCGGGAGGAGGCCGCGGCCCGGGCACCGTCATCCCGGGGTTCGTCGGCCTCCGGCGGCGGAGCGGGCGGGCAGGCCACCGGCGGACAGGGCACCACCATCGCCGAAGCTGGGCGGACAGGTGGGCCGCCCGCCCTGTCCGGAAGCGAGCTGCGCGCCGCCCGCAAGGAGCTGACCCGGCTCGAGCGCGCCCTGGACCTGCTGAGCCGACGCGAGCAGGAGCTGCATCACGAGCTGGCCGAGGCCGCGACGGATCATGGGCGTCTGCTGACGCTGGACGCCGAGCTGCGCGCCGTCGTCGCGGACAAGGACAGCACCGAGGAGGCCTGGCTCACCCTCGCCGCCGAGATCGAGGGTGGCTGACAAGCCGCCGCCACCCGCCGCCCGGTCAGGCGGTAGCGCGTTTCGCCGCGAGACGCGCCGGGTCCGGCCAGCGGACGTCCCGCACCAGGTGGACGGTCTCCATCAGCTTGATCAGGTAGAAGCTGGTGTCGATTTGCCAGGGCCGCACCCCGTGCCGGGCCGAGGTCGGCTCGGCGTGATGCAGGTTATGCCAGGACTCGCCCATCGACAGCAGGGCCAGCGGCCACACGTTGGTCGACCGGTCCCGCGACCGGTAAGGACGCGAGCCGAGGACGTGGCAGATGCTGTTCACCGACCACGTGACGTGGTGCAGCAGCGCGATACGGACCAGCCCGGCCCAGAAGAACGCCTCCAGCGCCGCGGCGAACGAACCCCCCCACAGGCCGCCGATCATGGCGGGCAGCGCGAGGCTGGCGAACGCGCACAGCGCGAACGAGCGGCTGACCTTCATGATGTCGGGATCGTCGAGCAGGTCCGGGGCGAACCGACGCTGGTCGGTCTGCTCGACGTCGAACAGCCAACCCACGTGGGCGTGCCAGAGACCCTTGATCAGCGACCACGTCCCCGGACCGTAACGCCATGGCGAGTGCGGATCGCCCTCGGTGTCGCTGAAGGCGTGATGACGCCGGTGGTCGGCCACCCACCGGATGACCGGGCCCTCGATCGCCATGTTGCCGGCGACCGCCAGCGCGATCCGCACCGGCCTGGACGTCCGGAAGCCGCGGTGGGTGAAGTAACGGTGGAAGCCGATCGTCACGCCATGGCCGGTGATGCCGTAGAACACCACGGCGAGGACGACGTTCCGCCAGGAGATCCACCGCCCCCACATCGCCGGGATCGCGACCGCCAGGGCGACCAGCGGCACCACGATCGTCACCACCATCACGACCTGCTCGACGCGGGCCTTCGTCATCGAACGGAGCCGCGAGGCGTTGCCGCGGCTGTTCGCGGGATCAGCCCGGCGGGGAACCGGGCCCGTGGTGGGTTCGCGGTCGTCCCGCGGTGCCCGCTTGTCGCTCGGTGTCACCGTGTCGGTAGCGGTCATCGCCTCGTTCCGTCCGTCGCGGCTGGCCCACTGTGCCGGCGCTCCATCCGCCACGGTAGCCCGCCGACATGACAACGTCCCCCCGCCTCTACGTCCGCCACGCAAACAAACCATCGGTCGCCGACCCGGATCGATCGGCACCGCCGCGCACCACGGTCACCGGCAGGTCGATGACAAGCCGATGACGAATAGCGACATCTAATAAAATTTGATGTTATTAGATGACAGCCAGTGGCAGTCGGGCGACGAAGAGATGAACGGCAGCCAACCAAACCCGGTCCGGGACGCCCGCCCGCGCCGGCCGGCGGGCGGGGTAGCCGGCGGTGGCCCGGCTTTTACCATCCGAGCCACCCCACGATGGTAGAGTTGGCATGTTTTCTCGCGGTCCGCCGTAGTGTAATCGGCAGCACAGGAGATTTTGGTTCTCTTAGTCCACGTTCGAGTCGTGGCGGCGGAGCACTACCGGGCCCGGAGCTACCGGGCACCATCAGTAATACCATCGAAAAGAATATTCCGGAAGCACCGCCGCACCATCACCACGGCGGCAGACAGGCACACATCATTTCCCAATCCGGGGCCGGCGTGTTCCCGGGATGGCCGTGGCATCTGCCGGCGCCTTCCGGTCGACGGGTAGTGTGGGCGCCGTCGCCCCACCGCTGTCCAGGTCCGAAGACTCGGGAGATCGCGTGACATCATCACGTCCGGCGGCCGTCATCATCCTGGCAGCGGGCGAGGGCAAGCGTATGCGCTCGACGACACCGAAGGTGCTGCACCACATCGCCGGGCGCTCCCTTCTCCACCACGTGCTAAGCGCGGCCGGAGCCCTCGCGGCGGCGCGTACCGCGGTCGTCGTGGGCCACGGCCGCGAACAGGTCGCGGCGATGCTGGCGGAGCAGGCTCCCGAGGTCGTCCCGGTCGTCCAGGACCGCCAGCACGGCACGGGCCATGCCGTCCGGGTGGCCTTGGCGGCGCTCGGCGAGCTGGCGCCCAGCGGCACGGTGGTCGTGCTGCCCGGCGACACCCCGCTGTTGACCGGCGCGACGCTCACTGCCCTGGTGGCCCAGCACCATGCCCGGGCGGCCGCGGCAACGGTCCTGTCGGCCGTTGTCGACGACGCCATCGGTTACGGCCGGGTGGTGCGCGACGGCGACGGCGCGGTCCGGGCCATCGTCGAGCATCGCGACGCCGACGCCGCCACCGCGACGATCCGAGAGATCAACACCGGCGTGTACGCGTTCGCCGCGGGCCCACTCCAGACCGCACTCGCAGGGCTGACCAGGGACAATGCTCAAGGTGAGGAGTACCTCACCGACGTCGTCGGGCTGCTGGTCGCCGCCGGGCGGCCGGTGGCCGCGCGGGTCGTGGACGATCCCGGCGAAGCCGGTGGGGTGAACGACCGCGTCCAGCTCGCCGCCGCCGGACGGGTGCTGCGGGACCGGATTGTCGAGGTGGCGATGCGCGCCGGCACCACCGTCGTCGACCCGCAGACCACCTGGATCGACGCCGACGTCATCCTCGAACCGGACACGACGCTCGCCCCCAACACCTTCCTGCACGGCCGGACGCACGTCGCTCGCGGCGCCGTCATCGGCCCCGAGTGCACCCTGACGGACACGGCAGTGGGCGCGGGCGCGACCGTCCTGCGGACCACAGCCGAGCGGGCCGAGATCGGCGCCGGGGCCGTGGTCGGGCCTTACAGCCATCTCCGGTCGGGCACCCGGCTAGGCTGCGAAGGCAAGATCGGCTCCTTCGTCGAGACGAAGTCGGCCGATCTCGGGAACCAGACGAAGGTCCCGCACCTGGCGTATGTCGGCGACGCGGTGGTCGGCGAGCGCAGCAACATCGGATGCACGACGGTCTTCGTGAACTACGACGGGGTGGCCAAGCACCGCACGATGATCGGCTCGGACGTCCGGATCGGCAGTGATACCATGCTTGTTGCTCCGGTCACGGTCGGGGACGGGGCCTACACCGGCGCCGGATCCGTGATCCGGGAGGACGTTCCGCCGGGCGCGCTGGCGGTCCGGGAGGGGCGGCAACGGATCATCGAAGGCTGGGTCTCCCGCCGCCGTCCCGGCAGCCCGGCGGCACGAGCGGCCGCCGCGGCCGGCGTCCCGGCCCCCGGCGGTGCCGGAGATCCCGAGCGTCCCGATGAAATGCCACAACCGTCCGCGGCCGAGGCCGCCGTGCCGATCCCAGCTCATCAGGGTGACGTGGCGCACCGGAGTGAGTTGCCGCCTACCGGCAAGGGCGAGGCCGGCATCGCCGGTATTCCCGGCGCGGGGAGCAGAACGTAAAACCGGGAAGCAGAATGTAAAGAGACGTCCGTCCGAACCTTCTGGCCAGCGAGGGGATGCACACCGCCCGGTCTGCCCCGCCCGGGTCGGCGGCCCGGGGTCCGCGGGCGGCAGCCGGCGGGTATCGCCAGAGTCGCGGGCGGCGATCCGGGCACGTGGGTACCGTCCCGCCTGCGCCAACAGGGGCGGGACCGGGTAGGCCCAAGTGTTGAACCGTGCGGCCTCACGGCCGTTCCCCCGAACGGGTCACCCGCCCGGGGGCTGCCCACGCCAGCCCGACCACGCCAGCCCGACCACGCCGTCACGCCCGAGGAGTACGCGGTGGCCTACCAGACCGAGAACCGGCGCAATCTGATGCTCTTCGCGGGACGTTCGCACCCGGGCCTCGCGGCGGAGGTCGCGGCCGCGCTCGACGTCGAGCCCGTCCCCACCAATGCTTACGAGTTTGCCAGCGGCGAGATCTTCGTCCGCTTCTCCGAATCGGTTCGAGGCTGCGACGCCTTCGTGCTCCAGTGCCATTCGGCCCCGGTGAACACCTGGCTGATGGAACAGCTGATCATGGTGGACGCGCTGAAGCGGGCCAGCGCCAAACGGATCACCGTCGTCGCGCCCTTCTACCCCTATGCGCGCCAGGACAAGAAGCACCGTGGCCGGGAGCCGATCTCGGCCCGCCTCGTCGCCGATTTGTTCAAGACCGCCGGCGCGCACCGGCTCATGTCGGTCGACCTGCACACTGCCCAGATTCAGGGCTTCTTCGACGGGCCGGTGGACCATCTCTTCGCGTTGCCGCTGCTCACCAACTACATCGAGTCCAAGCTGGACACGTCCGAGGTGACCGTCGTCGCCCCCGACTCGGGCCGGGTCCGCGTGGCTGAGCGGTGGACCGACCGGCTCGGCTGCCCGCTGGCCATCATCCACAAGCGGCGTGACCCGGACGTTCCCAACCAGGTGAAGATGTTCGACGTGGTCGGCGAGGTGCACGGACGGACCTGCGTCATCGTCGACGACATGATCGACACTGCCGGCACGATCACGAAGGCCGCGGAGTCACTCAAGGAGCACGGCGCGGCGGGCGTCATCGCGGCGGCAACCCACGGTGTGCTGTCCGGCCCCGCCGCCGACCGGCTGAAGAACTCGGAGATCAGCGAGGTCGTCCTCACGAACACGCTGCCCCTGCCCAGCGAGGCTCGCATCGACAAGATCACCGAACTGTCCATCGCCCCGCTGCTGGCCGCGGCCATCAAGGCCGTGTTCGAGGACGGGTCGGTGACCGGCCTGTTCGGCGGAGACGCCTGACCGAGGCTCGGATCTCCCACCCCGCCACCGAGACAGGCGCAGGCAGGCGAACGGCCGCGAAGAACGACCTGGGGCGTCCCGGCGGCTGCCCCGCGTCCGTAGACTGCCCTGCCATGGCAGCGCAACAGCCGAAGGTGTCTCTCACCGGGATCAAGCCGACGGGCGAGCCGCACCTCGGCAACTACATCGGAGCGATCCGGCCGTCGCTGGAGCTCACCTCGACCTACGAGTCGATCTATTTCGTCGCCGACTATCACGCCCTGACATCCGTGCGTAGTCGCGAGGAGTTGGCGAGCTACACCCGCTCGGTGGCGGCCACGTGGCTCGTGCTCGGACTCGACCCGACGAGCACGATCTTCTACCGCCAGTCCGACGTCCCCGAGATCTTCGAGCTGGCCTGGGTGCTGTCCTGCGTCACCGGCAAGGGTCTGATGAACCGGGCCCACGCCTACAAGGCAGCCCGTGACCGCAACGCCGAGGCCGGCGTCCCCGATCTGGATGCCGGCATCAACATGGGCCTGTTCAACTATCCGATTCTGATGGCCGTCGACATTCTCATCATGAATGCCGACGTGGTCCCCGTCGGTCAGGACCAGTCGCAGCACGTGGAATACGCCGCCGACATCGCCGGCTCCTTCAACCATCTGTTCGGTGACGTGTTCAGCCTGAAGATCCCGGAGGTGGTCCTCCCGGCCGGGAGCTCGGCGAAGGTACTGCCCGGCATCGACGGCCGCAAGATGAGCAAGTCATACCGGAACACCATTCCCCTCTTCGCGCCGGAGAAGCAGCTACGGAAACTCGTCCGTGGGATCGTGGGCGACAGCACCCCGCTGGCGGACCCGAAGGACCCGGACAGTTCCGCGGCCTTCGTCCTGCTCGAGAACTTCGCGGCTCCCGAGGCAATCAAGGAGATGCGCAGCCGTCTGGAGCAGGGTGGCACTGGATGGGGTGAGGTGAAGAACGCCCTGTTCGAGACGCTCAACGACTGGCTGTCACCGCTGCGGGATCGCTACACCGAGCTCATCACCCCGGACAGCGAGCTGGACGACATCCTCGCGGCGGGTGCCGAGCGGGCCCGCGACCGGGCCCGGCCAGTGCTCGCCGGGGTCCGGCGCGCGATCGGGATTTCCCCGCTCTGACCTTCCCCGCTCTGGCCTCCCCCGCTGTTCCGCCCTCCCCCCGCCCGTTCCACCGGACGGGTCAGTCGGAACGGGCGGGTCAGTCGGAACGGGCGGCGCGGGCGGCGGCCAGCCGGCAGAAGGCCGCGACATCGAGGGTCTCGCCCCGGGCACCGGGATCGACCTCGGCGGCACGCGCCAGTTCCCCGGCGGCGGCGGGCGATCCGGCCCAGGGCGCCAGGGCCGTACGCAGGGTCTTGCGGCGCTGCGCGAACGCGGCATCGATCGCGGCGAAAACGTCCGCCCGCAGCCGCGCCGGACCGGGCAGGGGCCTGCGGGTGAAGGCCACCAGCCCTGAATCGACATTCGGCTGCGGCCAGAAGACCGGTCTGGGCACCGCGCCGGCCGGCCGGGCGTGCGCGTACCAGGCCAGCTTGACGCTAGGCGCCCCGTACACCCGGCTGCCCGGCGGCGCGGTGAGCCGGTCGGCGACCTCCGCCTGGACCATCACCAGCCCGCGGCGCAGCGAGGGCAGCCGTTCCAGCAGCCCGAGCAGCAGCGGCACCGCGATGTTGTAGGGCAGGTTCGCGGCGAGCACCCCGGGCGCAGCCACGTCGGCGGGCAGGTCGGCCGAGGTGGCCCGCAGACCGTCGGCGGCCACCACGCGCAACCGCTCGGCGACGTCGGCCGGCAGCCGGGCGGCCACGGTCACCGGCAGGACCGCGGCGAGGGGGCGATCCACCTCGACAGCGACGACGGCCTTCGCCGCCTCGACGAGCCCCAGGGTCATCGACCCGAGTCCTGGCCCGATCTCCAGCACCGTGTCGTCCGGGCCGACGCCGGCGAGCCGCACCAGCCGGCGGACGGTGTTCGCGTCGACGAGGAAGTTCTGCCCGCGCCGTTTCGTCGGCCGCAGGTCCAGCTCGTGCGCGAGGGCCCGAAGCTCAGCCGGCGAGAACAGCGCGTCGGTGTCTACCAGGGCCCGAACACCCGCTCCGCGTTTGCGGCGATGTGCGTGCCGAGCTCGGCGACGCCGACGCCGCGGGTCTCGGCCAGCACCCGCAGCGTCAGCGGAATGAGGTACGGGCCGCCGGGCCGGCCCCGCCAAGGGGTCGGGGTGAGGAACGGCGCGTCGGTCTCCACCAGGATGAGATCCGCCGGGGCGACGGCCGCCGCCTCCCGCAGATTGGCGGCATTGGAGAAGGTGACGTTACCGGCGAACGACATCACGTACCCGGCGTCCGCGCAGATCTTCGCCATCGCCGTGTCCCCGGAGAAGGCGTGGAAGACGACCTTCTCCGGGGCGCCCTCCTCGCCGAGGATGCGCAGCGTGTCGTCGTGGGCATCCCGGTCGTGGATCATCAGCGCCCGGCCGGTCTCCTTGGCGATCACGATGTGGCGCCGGAAGCTCTCCTGCTGCGCGGCATGCGCCTCGGGTGGGGTGCGGAAGTAGTCCAGGCCCGTCTCGCCGATCGCGCGCACGCGATCGGCGCGGGCCAGCTCGGCGATGGCGGCGAACGTCTCCTCGGTGACCCCGTGGGCCGCCTCGTTAGGATGGATCGCGACGGCGGCGTAGATCTCCGGATGCGCCGCGGCGACCTCGGCCTGCCATCTGCTGGTGGGCAGGTCGATGCCGACGGTGACGGCCCGCGTGACACCGACTGCCCGGGCCGCCGCGATCGCCGCCGGAACTTCGGTGCCCATCAGGTCGAGATGACAGTGGCTGTCGACCACGGCCACAGGAAGAGGGTCCGGCGGTGGCGGCGGATCACCCGACCGGCCAGAGTTTTGCGCCACCTCGCCCGCCCTCCCGTGCCCGCCCTTCGTTTCCTGAAGTCTGAAGTCTACGACCGCCGCCGAGTGTGCCAGACAACCCGGCATGGGACGCTAATCGGGTGAGCAAGCGCAAGGACCCCACGCGATGACGACACCGTTGACCGTTGCCCTGGTCACCCCGCTGACCGGTCCCGACGCCGCCCAGGGCCTCGCCGGGCTACGAGGGGTCACCCTGTGGGCGCGTGACGAACGCCTCCCACCGCCCTGGGACGAGGTGAGTCTCACCGCCTACGACGCGTATCCCGATCCGGCCGCCGCCATGCGCGCCGCGGTGGCCGCGGGACCCGACGCCCTGCTCGGACCCTACGGCCACCGGGCGGCACTCGCGGCCTGTGCTGCGACGGACCGGGTGGTCTTCAACACCGGCGCCCCGTCCACGCGCTTCGTCCGGCAGGCCTTCCCGAACGTCGTGAACATCGCCGCGGCCACCTCGACCTGGCCGCGCGGGGTCCTCGCCGCCGTGCGGGCGGCCGATCGACGGGCCCGCAAGGTCGTCCTGCTCGCCTCCGGGGACACCGCCGTCGAGATCACATCGGTAACGAAGGCCGCCGCGGTAGCGCAGTCGTTCGAGGTGGCTTCGCACGTCTTCCCCCCGGGCAAGGCCGCCCTCACCGCGACCCGGCTGCCCCCGGGCGACATCCTCATCGTCCACGCCGGCCCGGACGACGAGCTGGCGGCGGCGAACATCCTGCTGCGCCGGCCGTGGCGGGCGGCCGCCTTCTCCACGGCCGTCAGCGCGCAGGCCACCGCGAGCCTGGGCGACCTGCGCGAGCAGCTGCTGGCGCCGGGCAGCTGGATGCCCGAGAGCACCCAGCCGACCGCGACCGGTCCGACCGCGCGGGAGTTCACCGCCGACTTCACCGCCCTGCACGGCGTCGCGCCGACCGAAACGGCGGCCTGGGCCTACGTCACCGGGCTGATCCTGGGACGGGCCATTCGCTACTGCGGAGGCGTGCAGGACACCTCCGTGCTCGCCGCCGCCCGGGGCATCGACACGACCACGTTGCTCGGTCGCTTCCGGCTGGACGAGGCGACGGGGCTCCAGGTCGGCCACCAGATCCCGATCGTGCAGTGGCAGGCCGGTGCCTCCCGGACGGTCTGGCCCCGTGAGTCGGCGCGGGCACCATTCGCCCATCCCCGGCTGTTCACCAGCCGCCCGGGGACGGCGTCGCGGACTTCGCCGGGGACGGGCACGTTTTCGATCAGCCCTCCCACGCCGACGGCCGGATCGGAGACGACGCCCCCGACCACGCAGCCCCGGACCGCGCAGCCTCGGACCGCGCAGCCTCGGACGCCTCCGGCCTCGCGCACACTCCCCACCACGTGAGTGGGCCTCCGCCGCCGACGGGCCATCCGGGGCGGGTGAACCGTCCGGAGCGGTGGCCCATCCGGGGGGGGTGGACCACCCGGAGCGGGTGAACGGTGGTTGGTTCGGGTGCCGCCGTGGTACTGAGAAACTCACGGCGGCACTTGGCGGCCCGCGGAGGGGGAAACATGGCAGCGGGTCCGCTCGGTCGTGCTCCCGCGGGGCCGTGGCGCCGCCGGGCCGCAGTGGGCATCCTCGGTGGCCTGACGGTGGCCTTCGCGGTGGCGACAGCCCGGCTGTTCGTCTTTCCGCACCAGGATGCTCCCGCCCCGGTGGACGCGATCGTCATGTTCGCCGGGAGTCCGGGACGGCTCGAACGCGCCGTCGCACTCACGCGAGCCGGCTACGCACCCGTGCTCGCGGTCTCGGCGCCGACGGAGAAGGACCCGTGCCCCGGGCCCATTCCCGGGGTCGAGGTGATCTGTTTCTCGTCCGATCCGCGGACGACCCAGGGCGAGTCGCGGTGGACCTCCGCGGCGGCGGCACGCCGCGGGTGGCATTCGCTCATGGTCGTCGCCTCGACCTCACAGAGCACGCGCGCCCGGCTGCGCCTCGACCGTTGCTATGACGGCGAGACGCGGATGCAGGGGGTCCCGCCCCCGCGCCGGGCCTGGCCGTACGTGATCGCCTACGAGTGGGCGGCCCTGGGCAAGGCCCTCGTTCTCCAACGCCACTGCTGACCGCCGACCGTGCTCAGCGCCCGTCGGCCCGGTCCCCGGCCCGGGCGGCGAGCTCCGCGGCATAGACCTCGTTGCGGGAGACGCCGTACTCGGCGGCCACGGCCTTGCGCGCGTCCTTCGGGGACATCCCCGCCGAGGTTCGTCGGGCTACCTCGGCGACCAGGATCCTGCCGTCGATGATCGGCCCAGCCACGCTTGGCCCGGCCCGGCCCCGGGTACCGCCGGCGACCACCAGCGTGAACTCCCCCCGGATAACCCGGCCGTCGGTGGCCCAGCCGAGCAGATCGGCGAGGTCGCCGCGGACGATCTCCTCGAAGGTCTTCGTCAGCTCGCGGCAGAGCACCGCCGGACGGTCGGCGCCGAAGGCCGTGACGAGGTCGCGCAGGCCGGCCACGAGCCGGTGTGGGGACTCCAGGAACACCATCGTCCGCGGCTCGCCGGCCAGGTCGCGAAGGCGTCCACGCCGGTCGCCGCCCTTGCGCGGCAGGAAGCCCTCGAAGGTCCAGCGGTCCGTCGGCAGCCCGCTGACGGCCAGGGCCGCGGTGACGGCGGACGGACCGGGAACGACGGTCACGGCCATCCCCGCGGCGGCGGCTGCGGCCACGACCCGGAACCCGGGGTCGGAGACGGCGGGCATCCCGGCGTCGGTGACGAGCGCGACGGTGGCACCCTGGCGCAGGTAGTCGGTGAGCTGGGCGGCCCGGGTGCCTTCCACCGCGTCGTAGCACGACACGATCCGCCCGGACACCGTCACGTCGAGCGCGTGCGCCAGCCGTAGGACCCGGCGGGTGTCCTCGGCGGCGATCACATCCGCGGTGGCAAGGATCTCGCCGAGCCGAGGGCTGGCGTCCCGGACGTCGCCGATGGGGGCACCGCACAGCACCAGGGTCCCGGACACCCGACCAGTCTGTCAGGAGCCAGGACCTACCCTGATCGGTGTGACGGCGACGACGGCCCACCTGCCCTGGACGGCGACCGGTCGCGGGGACGCGGCGCGGGTGGCCGGCCCGGGTTCCTCCGGCCCGGCCGGCGGTCGGCCGCTCTCGGTGCGTGAGCGGCTGTGCCCACCGATGCCGCGGTCGCCGCTCGTAGGGTGGCTGGCGACCCTGTCCGTCGCGATCGTCGCCGGGCTGCTGCGTTTCTGGCACCTCACAGAGCCCCGCGGGATCTACTTCGACGAGGTCTACTACACCAAGGACGCCTGGGGCCTGCTGACGGCCGGGTATGAGATCAACTCGACGACCTGTTCCGGTCCGGCCTACGTCGTCCATCCGCCGTTCGGCAAGTGGCTGATGGCCGCCTCCGAGGGTCTGTTCGGCTATACCGACTGTGCCGGGGTCTCGCACGGCAGTCCGGAGCTCGGCTGGCGGTTCTCGTCCGCGCTGTTCGGGACGCTCGCTGTCTTGGTCCTCGCCCGCGCCGCCCGACGGATGTTCCGCTCCACGCTCCTGGGCTGCTTCGCCGGTCTGCTCCTCGCCCTCGACGGGCTGGAGTTCGTGCAGAGCCGCATCGGGATCCTCGACATCTTCCTGATGACTGGCGTCGTCGTGGCGCTGGCCTGTCTGCTGCTCGACCGGGACGACGGCCGCCGCCGGCTCGCCGACCGCCTGGAACCGGCTGGTTCCGGTCCCGGATCAGCACCTCTGGGGGACAATGCCGCCGGCCCGGACAGCGGCTCGACCGCGGCGGCTCCGCCCACCCGGGCCGACCGCCTCCTCGACACGTACGGGCCGCGGCTGGGGTTCCGCCCCTGGCGGCTGGCCTGCGGGGTGGCCCTGGGACTGTCCATGGGGGTGAAGTGGAGCGCCCTCTACACGATCATCGGCTTCGCGGCGCTCGCCCTCGCGTGGGACATCGGAGCGCGGCGCACCGGCGGAGCCCGCCGACCCGTGTTGGGAGCACTGCGCCGGGACAGCCCGGCCTGGTTCGCCGGGTTCCTACTCGTCCCCATCGTGACCTTCCTCGCCACCTGGACCGGCTGGTTCGCCACCGACGGCGGCTACTACCGCCACTACTACGGCAACGGCTTCGGCGCCGCGTGGCACGGCTGGTGGAAGTACCAGATGGCGGTGCTGAAGTTCCACGAGGGACTCCACGAGGGGCACGCCTTCGCGTCGCATCCGATGAGCTGGCTGGTGATGGCGCGGCCGGTCGCGTACTACTACTCCTCGCCGGCGTACGGGACCTCGGGCTGCCACGATCCGGCCGGCTGCTCCCGGGAGGTCCTCGCTCTGGGCAACCCGGCGATCTGGTGGGTCGGCACGGCGGCGCTGGTCGCGATGCTCGCCTGGTGGGTCTCCCGGCGGGACTGGCGGGCGGCCCTGGTGCTGGTCGGGTTCGGCTCGGCCTTCGTGCCGTGGCTGCTGCTCCCGAACCGCACGATGTTCTTCTTCTACGCGCTGCCGTCGCTGCCGTTCCTGGTCCTCGCCATCACGGCGCTGGCCGGGCTCGTCCTCGGCCCGCGCGAGGCGTCGGAGACCCGCCGCCTGGTCGGGGCGCTGTCGGTCGGAATCTACACGATCATCGTCGTGCTGCTCTTCGCGTACTTCTACCCGATCCTGGCCGCCGAGGTGATCCCCTACTCCTCGTGGCGCGCCCGGATGTGGTTCCCGGGCTGGATCTGACAGGACACCACACCAGGCCCACGGTGCCGACCCGTGAACCCCGACGAGGCCCGCGGCGTCGCCTCAACGTGATCCGACTCACGACTTCGCGCCCCATTCGTGGCATCACCACCGTAGGCGATGCAACCATTACGAATCGGCAAGCCGGAACGGCGACAGCCGCAGCGACAGGGGTTATCGAAGTTGGACGGTCACGAAGAGCCGAACAAGGACGCCACTAGCAGCACCGCCCTGGTCCTTGAACGGGGGGGTCGCGTACAGCTCGAGAAGTCGATCCGAGAGGGTGGGGCGGTCACCATGCCCCGAGGCCGTGCGGCAGTGAGCGCCCAAACGGGCCTCCCTCCGACCTCCAACCACCGGAGACGGGTGTCGGGCGGGCCGAGACTGGGAGGAACCACCATGGCGGATGTGTCGGTACGCTTCGCGATGACCGATGACAGCGAGATCGTGCTGAACCTGTCGCTGACCCAGGCGATCCGGCTCACGGAGGCGATCGCGTCGAAGGTCAGCCAGGCGATGACCGAGCAGCCGCGGGCCGGCATGAACGGCAACGCCTACGGCCCCGGGGTGCGCCCCGGCCCCTACTCGACGTCCTGAGCCGTCCGGCACCGAGCCGGGCTGTACCCCCGGCGTACCCCGCGGTGCCGGGCTATCCCCCGGTCAACTGGGCGATCAGGGCCCGCAGCAGGTCGAGATCCCGGCGGCGCAGCTCGGCGACGGACGACGGATCCGGCCGTGTGGAGGCCAGCGCCGCACGCACCGAGCGCAGCTTGTCGCGCAGGATCTCCACGTCGGCGGGTGTCAGTAGACCGTCGCGCAGGACCAGCACGACGTGGCCACCGTGCTGCACCACGTCCACCGGCTCGACCATCGGCAGCGTGACGACCCGGATACCGACAGGTGCCTCCTGGTCGTAGACAAGACACAGCTGGTCCTCCGCCATCACCTCCGCGGTGCCGTCGTCCCACAGCACGGTCGCTCGGGCCGTGATGGGGGTCACACCGCGGGCCGACTCGACCCGCACGGGGTCAGCGTTCCCGGCCGGTTCGCGACGGCCGGCCGGGTGGACGGCGAGTACCGTGCCGCGCCGCGACCAGACCCCGCCACCGAGGTCGTCGACGGGGAAGACCCGGTCACCCCGGGCGAACATCACCAACGTGGCACGACCGTCCTCGGCGATCGATGGGTGGGCGGCCATAGCGTGATCGTAGGTGGCCGCCGTGGGGGCCCGAGCGCCGAGACCCCACCAGGGCGCATCCGGCAACACCCGCACACCCGCGCCGGAAACTACCGTTCCCCACCGGTGAACCGGTCCCAACGATCCTGGTAGCCACCGATGTGGCCACGAACCACCGCCGGCATCGCACGTTCACCGGCTCCCCGCGGCCACTGTGGCTTACGCCCGGTCATGGTCCCGTGGGCTCCGCAACGGGTTACCTTCGCCTGGTTGCCACCGAATCGCGTGGCGACCGGCGGCGGTCGGAGGACGCGGGCGGCTCCCGGCGGGCCGCGACAACGTGGTCCATCCTCCCCCCTGTCCCGCAACCCCCACGGCCGACCTCGGCCGGTCACGTTTCGCGGAGCCCACGAATGCCCGACACCGACTATCCGCCCATCGAAGAGCACGCGGTCATCGGCGACCTGCGTACCGTGGCCCTGGTCGCCACGGACGGCACGATCGACTGGTACTGCCCGCAGCGCTTCGACGCGCCGTCGGTTTTCGCGAGTCTGCTGGACGCCGACCGTGGCGGATCGTTCCGCATCCACTGTCCGGACTCCCGGGCCAGGCAGCTCTACCTACCCGACTCGAACATCCTGATGACCCGTTTCCTCGCCCCCCGCGCGGTCGGTGAGGTCATCGATTTCATGGTCCCGGTGGACAGCGACGTCACCGAGACGCCGCACGTCGTGGTCCGCCAGGCGCGAGCGGTGCGTGGAACCGCCACGTTCCGGCTGCGCTGCGACCCCCGGTTCGACTACGGCCGAGCCCCGCACACCGTCACCCTGGTACCCGGTTCGGGCGCGGTGTTCGAGTCGACCGCCGGCACCCTTGTGCTGCGCACGGCCCTGCCGCTGCGCGTCGAGGCCACGGCCGTGGTCGCCGAGTTCGAGCTGGCGATGGGCGAGTGTGCCGACATCGTGCTCGAGTGGAACTCGACCATCCGCCCATTGATCATCGGTGAGGCGGAGACGTTGTTCACCCGGACGCTGAACTACTGGCAGGCCTGGATCCGGCGCGGGCGCTATCACGGCCGGTGGCGGGAGATGGTGCTACGCAGCGCTCTCGTCCTCAAACTGCTCGTCTACCGGCCCACCGGGGCGCTGGTGGCCGCGCCGACCACCTCGCTACCCGAGGAGCTCGGCGGCGTGCGCAACTGGGACTACCGCTACACCTGGATCCGCGACGCGGCCTTCACGGTGTACGCGCTGATGGCGCTCGGCTTCACCGACGAGACCGCGGCGTTCATGGACTGGCTCGAACAGCGATGTCACGAGGCACCCAAGGACTCCGGGCTCTACGTGCTCTACAGCGTGGACGGCAACGCCGACCTGGACGAGCTGGTCCTCGACCAGCTGTCCGGCTATCGCGGCTCGAAGCCGGTGCGCGTCGGCAACGCCGCCGCCACACAGCTCCAGCTCGACATCTACGGCGAGCTGATGGACTCGGTGTACCTGTACAACAAGCAGGTCCCGATCTCCTTCCAGCTCTGGGAGGCGCTGGGCCGCCAGCTCGACTGGCTGGCCAAGCACTGGGACGAACCGGACGAGGGCATCTGGGAGACCCAGGGTGGGCGCCATCGCTTCACCTACTCAGCCGTGATGACCTGGGTCGCCTTCGAACGGGCCTGCCGGATCTCGCGCCAGCGTGGCCTGCCCGGGCCGACGAACGAATGGAAGGACTACGCCGGGCAGGCCTACCGGTTCGTCCAGAACGAGGCGTGGAACCCCACCCGCGGCGCCTACATGGAGTTCCCCGGCTCACCACGGATGGACGCATCCCTGCTGTGCATGCCGCTGGTGAAGTTCTCCGGCCCCACCGACCCCCGGTTCCTGTCGACCCTGGAACGGTTCAGCGGGGACCTGGTCAGCGACAGTCTGGTGCGCCGGTACGCCGCGGACGGCAGCGACGGCCTCACGGGTGACGAGGGCACCTTCAACCTGTGCTCGTTCTGGTACGTGGAGGCACTGACCCGGGCCGGTCGGGTCGCCGAGGCCCGGATGGTCTTCGAGAAGATGCTCACCTACGCCAACCACGTGGGGCTCTACGCCGAGGAGATCGGTTCCTCCGGGGAGGCGCTCGGCAACTTCCCGCAGGCGTTCACCCACCTCGCCCTGATCAGTGCCGCGATCCATCTCGACCGCGCGCTGGGGTGACCGACCCGAGGACGGGTGTGCGGTGACCACGGGTGTGCGGTGACGGGCGGTTTCCGGTGCCGGCGCGGCACGGCAGGATAGGCGGCGAGGATACGCACCGGAGCCGATAGCCTGAAGATCGGCACCGATGTTCGGAGTGCGGGATCCTTCAAGGTCGGGATCCTTCGAGGTGCGGGATACGAGGGGCGAGGTCATGGCGGGACTGGACCGTTTCCGGGTGGTCGTGGAATCCGGGCGCGGAGATCGGGCGGGAGTGGTCGTCCGGCTGCCCGGCGCACTCATCGTCGCCCGTGCCGGCCGGTCGGAGACGGCCGAGACGACCACCAGGCTGCTGGCGCTGTGCGCCGAGGTCGCCGCCGAGGTGGGCGCCACCGCGTCGACCATGGGTCGCCGGCTGGTGCGCCGGGTCGCAGGGCTGCTGGCCGACGCCGATCCGGATCGGGTGCCCGACTTCAGCCTGCTGACCACGGTCAATGACCGGGTCGCCGCGCTGGTCCACGGGGCGATGGACGTCGTCGCGACGGGCAGCTCCGGGGTGACGCTCTCCGGCGTCGACTCGGCCACGTGGGTCGACCGGCTGCTGCCCACCGAGATCAGCCGGATCGACGTCGGCCCCACCGGCATGGTCGGGCCGACGGGTTTCCCCGGCGGGCTCGGCGATCTCGGTTTCCCGCTCGACCTGCGCATCGGGGCCGTGCCCGGGATCGGGGTGAGTCTGCTGCTCAGCGACACGCCGTCGCTGCCCGCGCCGAAGGCCTCCGCCGAGCAGCTGCTTGTCGGGTTCGATCCGGTCCGGGAGCCGATGACCGGCGCCGCGCCCATCCCCACGCCGGGAACTCGCGCCCCCGATCCGATGTCGACCACCCCGCCGGCGCTCGCCCCCCTGCGCAGCAAGGAGGAGGAGGCCCACCGGCGCCGCGCCGCCGCCGAACCGACGCAGGCGGCCGACCTTGACGAGCTCGACGAGGATCCGCCCACCGAGCTGGCCCAGCGTGACTCGATCCCGCGTGCCGGGAGCGATCTGGGTGGCAGGCACGGCCACGCCGGCCACGCCGGGCCCGTCGGCCACCGCGAGGGCCTCTCCGACGATCTGGGCGACGACCTCACCGACGACGAGCACGACGCCCTGACCCAGCTCCCGGGCCAGAGCTTCACCATCTCCGACCTCATCGAGGACGACGAGGCACCGACGATGCTGCCGAGCAGCGGCGAGCCTCAGGTCGAGGGCGTGCTGTGCGCCAACGGCCACTTCAACCACCCGCAGGCGCCGTACTGCTCCGAGTGCGGCCTGTCGCTCGCCCAGCAGAACACCCGCACGGTCTGGGGCCCCCGGCCGCCCGTCGGCGTCCTCGTCTTCGACGACGGCCAGACCATGAACGTCGACATGGACCTGGTGATCGGCCGCCAGCCGGACCGCGACGATGCGGTCCGGGCCGGGAAGGCACGGGCGCTGCCGGTCGAGGACGGCGAGAGCGCGGTCTCCCGGGTACACGCCATCATCACCCTCAACGGCTGGGACGCGGTCATCACCGATCAGGGTTCGGCGAACGGCACTTACATCGCCCCGCCGGAGGCGACCGTGTGGACGCCGCTGAGCCCGCACCAGCCGGCTCCCCTGATCCCCGGCACCCGCGTCCAGGTGGGCAAGCGGACGTTCGTCTTCAACTCCCACCTGCACGTTTGACCACCTGCCCGGGCAACTCACCCGCCCAACCGAGGTGATCATGACGACGGCGAACGACGACCGGCCAGCCGGCGACGACCCGCCGGCCAGCGACGGCGATGCGGCGCGCGGGAGTGACGCGCGGCCGCGACGCCGCTGGGCCCGAAGCCGGCTGTGGTGGGCGCCGGTGATGCTCGCCGTGGTAGCCGGCCTGCTGGCGGCCGGCGCGGCGCTGGGCAACCTCGCCAGCCGGCCACCGGCTGAGGGGTCGGTCGACGTCGGCTTCGCCCGGGACATGTCCGAGCATCACGCCCAGGCGGTGCAGATGGCCATGATCGAGTTCAGTCACGGCGGTGACCAGGACACCCGCAGCGTGGCCCAGGACATCGCGCTGACCCAGCAACGCGAGATCGGCATCATGTCCTCGTGGCTGTCCGGATGGGGACGGCCCCAGTCCACCTCCGGGATACCGATGCGGTGGATGCGGGACTCCCGCACCGTCAACGGGGCCTCGGGCGGGCAGGATGGTCATGACGGTCACGGCGCCGCCAGGCCCGGCATGACCATGCCGGGCCTGGCCGAGGATGCGGCGGAGGACGCGTCCAGCGACCCGCGGGACACCGCGCGCATGCCGGGCATGGCGACCCCCGCCGAGCTGCAACGGCTGGCCTCGATCCGGGGCCATGACCTCGACGTCCTCTTCCTCACCCTGATGGTGCGCCACCATCGTGGGGGGCTGGCCATCGCCCAGTACGCGGCGATGCACGCCGGTGAGGACCGGGTACGGGCGATGGCCAGGGCGATGGTGCTCGCCCAGTCGATGGAGATCGACCAGATGCAGCGCGATCTGGTACGCCTCGGCGCGCCTCGGGCCTGACCGGCGAACCCACCCGCTGTCACGACGAAACCGCCTTTGTATAGTCAAGTGGGACTAACCGGACTCGGGGAAGGTAGCCCCCTCGTCGCAGGGCAGGGGAGGCCGCCGCCATGCCTGGTGCAACCGCCCGAGAGGCCGCCGACGCCGGGGGCTTCGTTCGCCGGACGGCCCCCGGCGGCCCCTGGTACTCCCGCCGCCTCACCGGCCACTGGCCGGGGATTCGTTACGTCCGGGTGGAACTGCTCGCCGGCCTGGTGACCTCGCTCGCGCTGATCCCGGAGACGATCTCCTTCTCCGTGGTGGCGGGGGTCGATCCGAAGGTCGGTCTGTTCGCGTCGTTCACCATCTCGGTGGTCATCGCGTTCACCGGCGGGCGCCCGGCGATGATCTCGGCGGCGGCAGGCTCCATGGCCCTCGTCGCCGCCCCCCTGGTCCGCGACCACGGCCTGAACTACCTGCTGGCGACGACCATCGGGGTGGGCCTGCTGATGTTCGTGCTCGGCCGGCTCGGGGTGGCACGGCTGATGCGGTTCGTCCCGCGGGCCGCGATGATCGGCTTCGTCAACGCGCTGGCCATCCTCATCTTCACCGCGCAGATACCGCACGTGATCGGCAAGTCGTGGCAGGTCTACGCCCTCGTCGCCGCGGGCCTCGCCATCCTGCTGGCCGTCCCCCGCCTGACCAGAGCGGTCCCGCCGCCGCTCGTGGCGGTGGCGGTCCTCACCCTCGTCACCGCCGGTTTCGACATCTCCGTCCCCACCGTCGGCGACGAGGGCCGGCTGCCGAGCTCACTGCCCGTCCCCGGCGTGCCCGACGTGCCGCTGACCTGGGAGACACTGCGGATCATCGCCCCGTACGCGGTGGCGCTTACCGCCGTCGGCCTGGTGGAGACGCTGCTGACCGCGCAGATCGTGGATCGGTTGACCGACACCACGCATGACCCGAACCGCGAATCCCGGGGCCTGGGGATCGCCAACATCGTCAACGGCTTCTTCGGCGGGATGGGCGGCTGCGCCATGATCGGCCAGACGATGGTGAACGTCAGCTCGGGCGGGCGGGGCCGGCTGTCGACCTTCGCCGCCGGCGGCTTCCTGCTCATGCTGGTCGTCCCGCTGCGCGACCTCGTGCGGGTCATCCCGATGTCGGCGCTGGTCGCGGTGATGATCATGATGTCGGTCATGACCTTCGAGTGGCGCAGCATCCAGCCCTCGACGCTGCGCCGGATGCCCCGCAGCGAGACCGCGGTCATGGTGGCGACCGTCGCCGTCGTGGTGCCCACCCACAACCTCGCCTACGGCGTTGGGGTGGGCGTCGTGCTGGCCGCGCTGCTGTTCACCCGCCGGGCCGCGAATCTGGCGCTGGTGACCAGCGTGCTCGACCCGGAGGGCCGGGAGAGGATCTACTCCGTCCAGGGCACGCTGTTCTTCGCCTCGACCAGTGATCTGGTGAACGCCTTCGACTACGCGCGCGATCCCGGACGGGTGGTCATCGACCTCTCGGAAGCCCACCTTCTCGACTCGGCGGCGGTCACCACCCTCGACGACGTGTGCGCGAAGTACCGCGAACGCGGCACGCAGGTGAGCCTGGTCGGGGTGAACGCCCGTAGTGCCACCCTGCTGCACAAGCTGTCCGCCGAGCCGGCCCAGGTGGAACCGGCACCGACCGAGCCGGCACCGACCCGCGTCCGGTGAAGTCGAGCTGATCGTGAATACACTCCGCCATTAGATGCTCACTCAGATACTTACGCTGAGGATGGTGGCGGGATGGCCGGAGAGCGGGGCGCCGGGCTCACTCAGGGTCTGATCGACTTCACTCGGCGCCAGCCCGCGGTGGTCGTCATCATCATCGTCCTAGGCGGGTTGTACCTTGCCAGGTCCGGTCCGGGCCCGGGTTCCCGGGCCGTCCTCGTCCCCGGGATCGAGTTCTCGACCCCGTCCCTGATCACCCACAACCGGACGACCTATGCCTTCGGCGTGGACCCGGACTCCCCCGGCACCGTCGACGTGCTCTCCAGCCGGGACCGCCGGAGCTGGACGATCGAGCCGGCCGCGCTGCACACCCTGCCGCCCTGGGCCGACCCCACGGGCGGCCTCGGCCCGGCGGCCGTCGGCGCCTTCGGCCATGGGTTCGTCATGTACTACGCGACGGCCGTGCGTGGCCTCGACGTCCGCTGTATCTCCGCGGCGACCGCCGACTCCGCCGACGGTCCGTTCGTCGACACCTCTCTCGCGCCCTTCATCTGCCAGACCGCGGACGGCGGCAGTTCGGATCCGAGCCCCTTCGTCGACGAAGCCGGACGCGCTTACCTGGCCTGGGCAAGCCCCGGGGCGGGCGGCGGCTCGGACCGGAACCACGGCGCGCCGCCCACGCTGTGGGCGCAGCGGCTGCGACCCGACGGACTCGTGCTCGCCAGCGAACCCGCCGTCATGCTCCGCCCGAGCCTGTCCTGGCAGCAGGGGCGGATCTCGGCACCATCGATGATCTCAACCCGCGGGCGTCACCATCTGCTCTATTCGGCCGCGTCGCCGCTCGGTGGACGGCAGGTGGTGGCGACCGCGTCGTGCAAGGGGCCGCTCGGGCCCTGCCGGCCGGCGGACGAACCGATGCTGACCGGGGGAAAGGTCGGCTTCGGACCGAGCGGGGCCCATGCCTTCACCGACGCGCGGGACCGCTGGTGGGTGGGGCTGCACAGCTGGGACTCCCGGCCCGACGGCGCCTACCTGCCAATCGGTCGGTTCGTCGTCGCTCCGCTCGACGTCACCCGGGACGCGGTGACGCTGCACGTCGACTCCCTCGTCCGAGGACGGGTGCTTGATCCGGACGAGCATGACCCATCCCACGAGCACCCATCCCACGAGCACCGCCGGCAGCACGAGGACCGGGTAGACGGCGAGGACCGGGTGGGATAATCAGGTGGTGGGGCCGGCTCCCCGCCGTCTTCGCGGACTACGACATTCCGAATCCGAGCATTCCCGGTATCTCCACCGAGGACCACGGGCCCTGGAAGTGCCGACAAAGCGACTTACGGAGAAGGTCCATATGCCAGTCGAGCTGAATCATACTATTGTGCATGCCCGGAACAACCGGGAATCGGCCGAGTTTCTAGCGGATATCCTCGGTCTCAAGGTCGGCGCCGCGCGGGGACCGTTCATCCCGGTCGTCACCGCAAACGGTGTCACCTTGGACTTCGCCACCGCACCGGTTGAGTCGATCACTGCGCAGCACTATGGGGACGTAATGAAGTAACAAATACGTGATCGAGAGCATCATCGCAGGTCACAGGCCTGTGGAGGGTTCGAAACGCGCAAGTTATTTCATTTCGACTCCTATGCGTTCCTGATCGCCGAGGAGGAGTTCGACGCGGCGTTCGA